>CAYWWS010000012.1:1775-9841 GCA_964462105.1 Candidatus Woesearchaeota archaeon | reverse complement strand
CTATATTGCTTGTATCTACTACTGCCTTCCCTGTAATGTTTGTATTAATTTCTGTGGCAATAACAGCTATAATTAAGATTAGAATTATAACTATTGGAGCATTAATTTTCATTAGAATTTAGTAACTTTACGCTTATTTAAATCTTTATAAATTAATTTGATTCTTAAAAACTCCAGAATATCTAGCCTTGCCTTTAATCTCTAATAAAGCCAGTTGGCAAATTTTCATCCCATTATAGATTGTTAATTTATTATTCCCAACGTTTTTGATTTCCAAAACTTGTTTGTTGTTAATTCCAGGCTGGACAAAAGCAGCGGTGATATGAATTGCTAGTCCCAATCTAGCGTATCTGGATCTTCCTTGCAATATCCCCATTAAATTTTCAGGCAACTTAATTTTTTCTTTTGTTATTCCTAACATAAATTGACCTGGTTCTAATATTATTTTATCCTTCTTAACTAAATTTGTTAACTTTTTATAATCAGCTTTTTTTAAATCAATGTCTTTGCCTTTAAATATCCTGAATTTGTTGTCAAGTGTTAAATCAACAGAAGCAGGCCTTATATTATTTTTATTATATGGTTTGATAATTATCTGTTTTTCTTTAATCCTTTTTAGTATTTCTTGTCTGCTTAATATCATGTTAAAATAGCATAGGTGTTACAAATACCTCTAATAATGCAGCTATTATTAATAAAAATACTGCAATAAATATCAAATCAATGCTGTCCATTAAAACCATCTTGAAATGAGGGCTTCTTACATCATGCCTTGCAATTGCAATAGAGATTATACCGCCTGCTAAACCTGCTACAAAATAAGCCAGTATTTCTGGAATGCCATGAACCATATAACGTAAGAGTGAATTTGTATAAGCTACTACTGCATGATTGTTCATTACATTTACTCTGAAAAAATTACCCATGGCAGCAGCAATAACAGATGCATTCCAGCTTAATACAAATATTGCACCAGCGCCGTAGAAGAATGAGAAGAATAATGCAATCAGCATAACCTTGATATTGTTAAAGAAGATTTTTCCAAGTATGGTTCCGCTTACACTTCCTCCAGTAACCCTTGAATTAACATCATTTATAGTCAGGGTCTGAACGCTAAATAAGTTGTTTACAGTATCTGCAGGCAGTATTAAATACCATATTGAATAAGCAACTATGAATCCTAGGAACAAGAACATGAAGAAAGCCAGTGCTCTGGCATGACCTTTTAATAATAAACTTTCCTTATTGACAGCAAGATCCCTTTTTTCTTCCATAACCATTGCACCATGAATGACGTGTATAGAAGCAAATACTGTGAAGAACACCATAACTAAGCTGGCATACTGCTCAAATACCCATAAACTTATGAATATAGCCACAGTAGCATAAATTAAACCTATAAAGAACATCTCCCAAGGCTCTCTTTCAGCCTTTCTAGGGCTAATTAATGTTTCCAGTACCATTATATATCTTAATACTTTAGAGTATT
Source organism: Candidatus Woesearchaeota archaeon (assembly GCA_964462105.1). Lineage (GTDB taxonomy): Archaea > Nanobdellota > Nanobdellia > SCGC-AAA011-G17 > CAYRAU01 > CAYWWS01. The sequence goes on along the minus strand of CAYWWS010000012.1, from coordinate 8,352 downwards.
TAAATAACTTTCCATTAAAATGGATTACTATTCTAAGATATCAAAGAGTTACAACGATCTTTATAGCGATGAACAGATGGCTAAACTAGTCTTTATCAGCAGCCTTATTAATTTTAAAGGCTTGTTATTAGATGTTGGTTGCGGGACAGGGTTAGCCTTAAACTTTTTTAAAGTCAAATCAGTTGGTATAGATAACAGTTACTTAATGCTAAAAAAAGCGCAGGCCAATGTTGTAAAAGCTAATGCTGAAAATCTACCCTTTAAAAATAATATATTTGATACTGTTATTTCTGTAACCTCTATTCAGAATTTTAAGAATCCAGAAAAGGCCGTAATGGAAATGAAGAGAGTAAGCACTAATAATATAGTGATTACAATAATGAAGAAATCAAAAAAACTTGATCTTATAAGGTCTTTAATCAAAAAACATTTTAAATCATATAAAGAATATAATCAAGAAAAAGATGTTGCCTTTGTAATTAGTTCTATTCTTTCCTGTTAAAGATTCCTCTGCCTTTATCGTGCTCATCCTGCTTTATTGTTTTAAGCACAGATTCTCTAAATTCTTTGACATCCTCGTCTTTGATAGGTGTGCTTGAAAACAATCTCCTGCCTTTTTTCTTTGCCATCTCTTTTTCTTCTTTTAATCTCCTCATTTTTTCCTGAGCTTCTTTGTAACCTCTTTCTCTTGAACTTATCTGCTCCTTAAATCTAGGTCTCTTTTTTAATCTTAAGAAATACAATAATAATGCTAAGATTACTATTGCTAGGATTATTATCCATATCCAGCTACTAGAACCACTGCCAAGAAATGCACCAGTTAATTCATTTAATGAAAACCCTTGATTTATTATTGTTAAATTACCCAGATCAAATTGTTTATTTGTTGTTGATACGGTTAGGTGATAAGTTCCATCTTCTATTCCCTTAGCTAGATTTATTTCAGTAGTTTCTTTTGGTTTTAAGTCTACAGCTTTTTCTACTTTATAACCGCTAAAATCAATCTCTATATCATTATTAAACTTTACATTACCATTATTTAATACAGTTAGTATTTGGTCATTTATATTAACGCTTAAGCTTTCTACCTCATTAACATTAAAAGTTAAACTGCTTTCTAGTTTATTAGAGTCCGCTTTTGCTGTCCAAACCCCGGGTTTAGCATAGTTGTCTAGACTAAGTTTAAATGCCTCCCCACCAGTTGTTACAGTATCTTTAATTATCCTGTCTTTGTCAGAGTCCTTTACTTCCAGATTAGCTTTCTCGCTTTTTATTTCGTCATTAGCTTGGTCATATAATATTACTTGAAGATAAACCTCTTCTCCGGGATTATTATCCAATTTAGTTGCTTTTAATTCCAGTTTAGTTGGTATGTATTTAACATCAACAAAGAATACCTTTTCTCCAACATTTCCAAATTCATCTTCTGCAAATATCCTTATCTTATTCGGACCTGATTTAGTGTCAGTTTTTAATTTTATCTCGTTGCTGAACTTCCCATCTTTTAAAGTTATTTGGTATTTATCTTCACCATTAACTTCTACGTATGCATTAATATTGTTTGAGATTAAATTATCATCGAAGTCTCTCATCTCGCCTTCTACTGTTAATTTATCACCTGGCTTGGCTTCTAATGCCGAAGCAGCAGCATTTATATTCAAGTTATTATTAATGCTAAATGATGTTGCATTTTCGAATAATTTTTCATTACCATCCAAGTCTCTAATGTAAACATCAACTGTGTAGGAACCTGCCGGCAATGATGATAATGTGTTTGTGTAAGAAAAGTCGCCATTTATTATGTCTTTATTGTCTATTAGATATGGATTGCTGTTTAAATTCAATGTGATTGTTGCCCGCCCGTTAACATTAGCACCGTTCAATTTAAATATTGTCCCGGTTATGTTTAAGCTTTCTCCCAATTTTAATTTTTGATCACCAATATTAAAGTCAGCTTCCAATTCCTTTGATATAGTGAACGAGTCAGAATTTCTGTCGTCTATTCTTACATCGTTTAAATCATTTAAAATTGTATTTATATGACAAATTCCTTCGCCATTTAACAACAAAAGATTTTGAGAAAATTCATATTTCTTATTGCTTTCCAGGCTTACTGACTGTATTAATAACTGCCTGTCAATATTCTCGCAGGCTAAGTTATAGCTTAAGAAGCCTTTTAAGTCGTTGTTTATAACAACGGATCCGGATATTGTTATTTTGTCTCCAAGATTAAACTTTTGTTGAGATAAATTATTGTCTATTGAGATAGTTGCTGATACAAAAGGCACTAATAACATTAAAATTAGAATAAACTGTAGTATCTTCATATTATAAACGAGATTAAACTTCTTTATAAAACTTACTCAAAAATGGTTAAAAACAATTTGTTTATTGGTTAGTCAAATATATATTGTTATTTATATAATTAATAAATCCTGTACATTAAAAAGCTTTTTATAAGTAAACTTATAACCAATATTATGGCTAACTTAGAGACTTTAAGGCATTCTGCAGCCCATGTTTTGGCAAATGCTATTAAGGAATTATATCCTGGAGTCAAGCTGGCTATAGGGCCGGCAATAGAAGACGGCTTCTACTACGATTTCGATGATTTAAAGATTACAGAGCAGGATCTTGTTAAAATAGAAAAAAAGATGCAGCAAATTATAGATAAGAGCTTGGCTTTCAAGAAACTGGAAAAAACATACAAAGAAGCTAAAATCCTATTAAAAAATGAGCCGTACAAACTTGAATTGCTAGAGGATTTAAAAAAAGATAAAAAAACAATTACTTTTTACCAGCATGGAGATTTTCTTGATTTATGCTCAGGGCCGCACCTAAATAAGACCTCTGAGATAAAAGCTTTCAAATTGCTTAGATTAGCTGGTGCTTACTGGAAGGGCAACAGCAATAACAAAATGCTTACCAGGATTTATGGAACTGCTTTCCAGACTAAACAAGAATTGGATTCTTATTTAAAATTAAAAGAAGAAGCTGAAAAAAGAGATCATAAAAAATTAGGCATACAACTTGACTTATTTGATTTTAAAGAGGAAAGCCCCGGCAGCCCTTTCTTTTATCCAAAAGGAACTATAATCTATAATGAATTGCAGAAATTTATCAGGAATGAATACAAGAAGCGCGGTTACCAGGAAGTTATCACGCCCTTAATTTACGACAAGAGTTTATGGGAGCGCTCTGGTCATTGGAAGCATTTCAAGGAAGATATGTTTATACTTAATGTTGATAATAAAGAATTTGCCTTAAAACCAATGAACTGCCCAAGCCATGTACTGATTTATGCAAGCAGAATTAGGAGTTATAAAGACTTGCCTATAAGGATTGCAGATTTTGCTCCTTTGCATAGAAATGAGCTTAAGGGTGTTCTTGGCGGTTTAACAAGGGTAAGGAAACTCAGCCAGGATGATGCGCATGTATTTTGCACAGAAGATCAAATAGAAGGGGAGATCAGCAATGTTCTTGATTTTGTTGATTACATTTACAATGATATTTTTAGATTTGAATATAACCTGCAATTAAGCACAAGACCTGAAAAGGCAATGGGCGATTTAAGCTTATGGAATAAAGCAGAAAAAACCCTGGAAAATTTACTCAAGAAAAAGAAAATTAAATTTACTCTAAATCCTGGCCAAGGCGCGTTTTATGGCCCTAAAATTGACCTGCATATTAAAGATTCTCTTGGAAGAAGCTGGCAGTTAGCCACTGTACAGCTGGATTTTCAGATGCCAAAAAACTTTGGCATTACATATGAAGGTAAAGACGGCATGAAACATACCCCTATAATGATCCATAGGGCTATTCTTGGCACTTTGGAAAGATTTATCGGAGTTTTAATAGAGCATTATGCAGGAAATTTCCCTTTATGGTTGAGCCCTGTCCAGGTTTATTTATTAACATTTACCGATAGAAATAAGGATTATGCGCAAAAAGTTTTAGCAAAATTGCTGGAAAACGATATCAGGGTTGAACTGGATGAAAGAAATGAGACAGTAAATAAAAAAGTATTTGATGCGCAAAATCAAAAAGTAAATTATATTGTTACTGTAGGGGATAAAGAAGAGAAATCAGGAACATTAGCTGTAAGATTCAGGGACGGCAAGGTTAAATTTGGTGTCAAGCTGGAAGATTTCATCAATGATTTAAAAAAAGAAATTCAGACAAGGTCATAATGCTAGAATTGATTAAGCAACTTGGGTCTTCTGATGAATTTAATAACTGGAAAAAAGATAATAAGGATAGTTATTTTTGCAGCGCTTTTACCATTATCGAAGGCAAAGAAAAGCCAGTATGGCAGTTTGATTACTATGATGCAAAAAATGACAGAATTACAAGCTTTATAATGGATAAAATTATTAAAAGGCAAGGATCTGAGAAAGCATTCAAGAAAGCAGAAACTAATATCAAAGAAATCTCATTAAATGATATAAAGGTTGATTTTGATGAAGCTTTAGGTCTTGCCAACCAAATTCTTAATAAGAATTACCAAAGCAATCAGGCTAACAAAATAATATTGATACTTCAAAATTTAGAGCAGCCTTTATGGAACGTCACTTTTTTAACCTCAAGCTTCAACTTAATCAATGTTAAGATATCATGCCAGACTGGGAAATTAATCTCGAGAAAAATAGAATCTTTATTAAAATACAAGAAAGAATAATCTAAGCTTCGACAGCTAGATATTTTAAAGGGTTTTTTGCTAAATCTTCTAATAATTTGCCAACTTTTTCTACTCTTACCATAAATGGCGCAATTACACCCATAACCCAATAATTATAATCTATACCATACTCTTTTTGTAAGGCTTCTAAGAGAGCATCTATGGTTATATTACTTGTTAAAGAAACAACTCTGTAAATATCTTCACGATTAAAAAAATCACTATAAACCTTTGCAGCACCTTCATCTATATCTGGACTAAAAACTCTGCTGGGGACATAAAGTAAGCCGTTATATAAGCGGTATAGTTCTGGATTTTGTGCTATTGCATCAGGAAAATGATCAAGAATTGAAGATGGTTGTCTCATTATTTCAAATAGTTCATGGTTTAGGGATAATATTCTTCTTCCGTAATGAGCGTCTAATGCTAATTGATACTTCTTTACTTGAGAACTATTACCTGTCATTTTAGTTTATATTATATTACAAAACAATTTAAATCTTATGATAAGTCAATGACGCTTCCGTTCTTTAGTAAATGAATGTTATCTTTTTTATAACCTAGTTCTCTTGCAATCTTTTCCAAGCCAGATTGCTGCTCTGAACCACCATGCGAGGGTATAATGTGTTTAGGTTTGGTTAATTTTATTAAATGACTTAAATCTTCCTGAAATGCGTGACCTGAAACATGCACATCCTTAAAAATCTTGACTTTTCTAGCCCTTAATTTTTCTTCCATAATCGTCCTGTTGGCAATGGTTTCTTTCGTTGGTATGGTTTTACAGGAAAAAATAACATGATCTCCAGCTAAAAATGTCCAGGGAAACACTCCGTCTATCATTTTTGATAGAACCGATCTCGGTTCTCCTTGATTGCCGGTACAGACTATTAAGTATTTGGACCTTCCCTCCTTGTCTATCTGCTTCAGCTTCTTTTTAATTTGGTCTGCAAAACCAATTAACTCAGCACCCTTTCTGAAATTAATGAATTTAATATTTTCAGCAGCGCTTACGTATTTATACATGCTTCTTCCAAGCAAGACAACCTTTCTGTTCATTTTTTTGCCATATTCTATAATCGATTTCAGCCTTGCAATATGGCTTGAGAAGGTTGTTACAATTATAGTACTATCTTGATTGCTGGTTCCAAGCAGAACATCTTTTAGCATTTCTTTTGCTACTTTTTCTGAAGGGGCTTTTCCTTCAGTATGGCTGTATAGTGATTCCATGATTAATGCTAATACTCCTTTTTTCTCAACATCTTTTATTTTATCGTAATCTGGCTTTTTTCCCAGTACAGGGCTGTTGTCTAGTTTAAAATCATTAGCATATACTATAATACCATATTTTGTATGTATACAAGTTAAAACAGTCTGGATTACAGAATGAGTCATATGTATAAACTCTATTGAAATATTACGGCTTATCTTGAGTGTAGAGCCTGCATTTAATCTTTTAATCTTATTTTTTATTTTGATATTTTTCTCTCGGACCAGGCTTTCTAATATTTCTATTGTATAAGGCGTGGCAACTATCGGGCAATTATAATGGTTGCATAAAAAAGGAACAGCCCCAACATGATCTAGATGAGCATGCCCTACTATAATTGCTTTGACTTTATCATGATCCTTTTTTAGAATTGAATCATCAGGTATAATCTCTCTTTTTGCTAGGTTTTCTATGCTTATATCTTTCGGATCTTCATCTTCGTATTCAACAAGTTTTGGAATATATAATCCAATGTCTAAGATTATAATTTCATCGTCAACTTTCACAGCAGTCATATTTTTGCCAACTTCGCTGTAGCCGCCAACTGCAATTATCTGTAATCCCATTAAAATTAGGATAAATAATTACTTTAAATATCTTTTGTGAACGTTAATTTATCCCCAATTTTTATT
>CAYWWS010000012.1:0-1765 GCA_964462105.1 Candidatus Woesearchaeota archaeon | reverse complement strand
ATTAAATTTAAATTTATTAAATTGGATTTTTCAGCTGGTAATTCTAATATATACTTCGCAGGCTTACCTGGTTTTATAAAAGGGGCAAACGGTTTAGCATTTGTTTTTATATCAACAACTTTTTTAGAAGAATCCAACCAGATAACATCAATTGGATAGAACACAAAAAACATATGTATAATTGAGTCTATTTTACTTTCTTTGCTGTTAATAATCAACAAGGCTTCATTAGCTTCTAATTTTTTAGAAAACATCAGGCCCTTAAGCCTTGAAAAATAAGTTTTAGCAATCTTAACATTATTAGATATTAACTTTCCATTGTCTAGAAGCATCATTTTTTTAAAAAATGGGCCTGGCCAGATTCGAACTGGCGGCCTTCACCTTTCCTATAATAATTGTAAGGGTGACGTCATTTGTGGATTTCTAAATCTTATTTAGAGATTAACCACTAGACTACAGGCCCATAAATCATAGTTACAGGCTTAATTTAAAAGATTTATGGTTATTAATCTTATAATATATATTTTACACCAAAACATTTATATACGTTATACCTGACTTTTAATATATGAGTAAAAAGAAAAAACAACCATATCAAATTCCTGAGGAATTGCAGAAGAAATTTGATGAAATTAAATCAAAAGTAGACAAGTTTCAGTCAGAAGCTCTGAAAAAATTTGGCGAATATATTATAGGTATTACCTTGCTGCCACCTAAAAACTTAGACAGGGAAAGAGAGTTTATGCGCAGAGAGGAAAACAGGGACTTAACCAGGGAGGAAGAAGAGGCAATAAAAAATCATCTTGATCTTTTAATCCTGGTCGATGATAATGATAGTAAAAAAACACCTAAATTCGAGCTAAGAGAGAAGATCATCAAAATAATGGATAAGACAGCAGAGGAAATTGATAAAAACTTAAAGCCTATTATTAAGCTCTTAACAGAATTAAAAGAAGATTGTTATGATGCCAAATATGAAATCCTGCAGTTAATTGCCATATCAGCAATAATTTACGATCCTAAAGATATGCTTTCTGCAATCAAGGTTGCAGAAGTTCATAAAGGGATGGTTCTTAAAAAATTTGACAGATATATTGTAAGTTATGTTGCTGCCGGTAGCTTATTTAGGGGTGATAAAGTTTCTAATGATATTGATGTTTATATTATTGTAGATGACACTGATGTTAAAAGGATGTCAAGATTTGAATTGAAAGAAAAATTAAGAAACATTATAATAACCCAAGGCTATCAGGCAAGGGATATTACAGGCATCCAAAAACAGTTTCATATACAAACTTATATATTGACAGATTTTTGGGATGCTATTAAAGATGCCCAGCCAGTAATGTTCACTTTCTTAAGGGACGGGATTCCATTGTATGATCGCGGAATCTTCATGCCCTGGAAACTGCTTTTAGAAATGGGTAGAATAAAGCCAAGCCCTGAGGCAATAGACCAGAGCATGGATATAGGAGAAAGATTATTAGAAAGGGTTAATAATAAATTTCTTGGAATAATCGCAGAGGATTTGTATTACGCTGTTCTAAACTCAAGCCAGGCAGCATTAATGCTTTATGGATTAAACCCGCCTACACCTAATGAGACTGTAACGTTAATGAAGGAAATATTTGTAAATAAAGAGAAATTATTAGATCAGAAATACATTGAGATTCTGGAAAAATTAAGGAAATACTACAAGGACATAGAGCATTTTAAGCTAAAACAAATGACAGGGGTAGAGCTTGATTCATTAATAAAAGATTCA
>CAYWWS010000011.1:5302-10473 GCA_964462105.1 Candidatus Woesearchaeota archaeon | reverse complement strand
AAGCGTTTGTGAGCGCATCGCAATATTAATAAAGTTTGACTTTCTACTATCCACTATGGGAACAGACCAAGTTGTTGAAACGATAAGAAAACTCCAAACAGGGGAAGTTGTAGAGAGACGTTTGGAGTTATGTGTTGATTGCCCAATGAATGGAAAATATGTACCCGTCATAGGCAGTTGTTATACATCTCAAATTAGAGAAGATGGACGACCGGGCACAGGAGTTAGATTGCATGGAGAACCAAGTGATTTCTTCCATGAATTAAAACAAGAATGTCAGTATGCATTGGACGTTACTATGAAACCAACAAGCAGAGATTTGAAAGGTGTGGTCTGCGGCTATAAAGCTAATTCTAAATAGATACCAAACAAATATCGTATAACATAAAATTATTTAAAAAAGTGTAGACATGCCCAGAGATGGATCAAATCAAAATTACTAGCTACCTTAATTCTTTCTCAGCCCTGTGATCCTACAAGCGCCAATAAATATAATAAGAGCTGCTCTGTTCCCAGCCTGACTCGGTTCTTATAATCATCAACCCTGTAGGGCAAGGCCTCTCAGTCCAAATTAAGACTAATAACCTTGGACTTAACCTCTCCCCAGGCTTCGACCCAGTCGTGAAGCCCGTTTACCGTTACAGCAGAGGGCTAACCTGCCAGTCTAGTCTACATAATAACATTAAATTAGCTTTTTATAAAAGTTTCTAACTTCCTAGTTGATAGGAAAGTACTGAAGTGGGCGGTGAAATAAAAGAATTAATGTTATAAGCTTCCTCTTGCTTGTTTTCTAACATTTGAAGTGTATACAGACTCTCTTTAATATTACCATGCACTAACTTCCCAGATTTATTGTAATACTAGAAGATTTTTCTTTAAACTCTATTAATCTTAGTTTATTAACACTAAGTAATTTCTTTATTTCATTAATAGCTACATCTTTATTACCAATTTCGTCTATTAAACCAAGCTGTTTAGCTTCTATACCCAGGTAAATATCGCCCTTACTAATCTCTTTAACATCAGCCTCGCTTAAATTTCTCTTTTGTTTAACATCATTAATGAAGATATCATAGACTTTGTCTATCTTTTCCTGTAATGCCTGCCTCTCTTTTTCTGTCAGATCTGTGTAAGGATTGCCAAGCTCTTTAAACTCGCCTGAAGTAATTTGTTCATAGGTAACCCCCTCTTCCTCTAATTTCTTAGAAAATTGAAAATAAGACCTTGTAACGCCTACACTTCCTGTAACAGCCAATGAATTAGCAACAATCTTGTCAGTTGATGCAGCAATCCAATAAGCCCCAGATGCGCCTGTTTCTCTGATGAATGAAACAATCGGCTTATTTACAGAATCAATTTTATTAACAACCTCTTCTGCTGCTACCACTGTGCTTCCAGGACTATCAATCTCAAGCAAGATTGCTTTAATATTTGCATTATCATTTGCTCTTGTTAATATTTTATTAATGCTCTCTGCTTTGTTCAAATCTATAAAGCCATTCATTTTAATTACTGCAACATTGGTCTCTGCTAAATCAGCCTTATCAAATATTAAAAATGCAATTAGTATTATTAATATTGCAAATAGTGTTAAAAATGCTAATTTTTTCCTTTTCATGATATAACTCTTGCCTATTACGTTTATAAATTTTTGGTTTGAGTTTTTTTAAGGACAAGATTTATATTATTTGCGGGTTAAAATTCAATAATGGTTCATAGCCTTCATTATTACTATGCAAGATTAAGAGATTTAAGTAGGGTCTTAAAAATATCATTAGATCAGGCTAGTTCAGAATTAGGAATATCTCCTTCTTATTTGCAGCAATTGGAAAAGGGCAGGGTACCAGATGTGCATCGAGACAATACATTACCAATCAGGGTAATAAAATATGTAGGTGAGTTAGAATCTGTTTTAGCAGAAGGCAAATTAACAGTACCTGATACACCTGATCCTCGTAAAGGAAAAAAATTTAAAGCTAAGAAAAGGTCGCGTAAAGGAGATTATAAAATAATAGAAGGATATACTGTTTCTGATCAACTTATAGAAAAAGCTAGGGCAAATGAAATTTACTGGAGAGGTATATCGGGAAGTTATTCACGTAGTAGAGAGCTTGAAGACCAAGTAGATAATGGGCAGATTCCTTATTAAGATTTTATTATAGAAGAGAGGCCTCTATCACCTCTTGTAATAAAACAATGGTAACCCATATAAATACTTATTTGTGATTAAACATATGCAATACTTAGAAGATTTAACAAAACAAATAATAGAAAGGAAAATTGACAATATAGATGATTTATTAAAATTAAGGCAAGAATTAGCAAGAATCTACAAACCAAGAAAACTTCCTTCTATAATTCAAATCTTGTTAGCATCTAATGACAATAGGAATAAGTTATTAAATTTATTAAAAAGCAAACCTGTAAGAGCACAATCCGGAGTTTTTCCAGTTGCTGTAATGGCCAGGCCAGATCCATGCCCACATGGTGCCTGTATTTTCTGTCCAAACTTTATCAAAGAAGGGGTTGCAATGTCTTACACAGGCAAAGAACCAGCTTCTATGAGGGCTGTAAGAAACAAGCATCATCCCTACTTGCAAGTTTTTAACAGATTGCAGCAATATTTATTGCTTGGATTAATTCCCATTAAGATAGAATTAATTGTAATGGGCGGAACATTTCCAGCACAAGATGAAAATTATCAAGATTGGTTTATTAAGCTTTGCTATCAAGCCATGAATGATTTCAGCAATTTATTCTTAAACCCATTAAATTATGAAAAATTTATTGAATTTTTTGAATTAGATTACGATAATCTAATGAATGAAGAAAAATTCTCCCGGGTTCAAAATAAAGCATTAGAATTAATCCAAGATAATAAGACTTTAGAACAAGCAAAGAAAGAAAATGAAAATTCCAATGTTATGGTAGTTGCTTTAGCCCAAGAGACCAAGCCTGATTGGTGTAAAGAAGTCCATATTAATAAAATGTTAGAGCATGGTTGCACTAGAGTTGAACTTGGAATACAAACATTAAATGAAAATGTTCTTAAAAAAGTTCACAGAGGGCATAATTTAAAAGATTCTATTGAATCAACTAAATTACTAAAGGATTATGGATATAAAGTTGGTTATCACTTTATGCTAGGTTTGCCTGGAAATACAAAAGAAGATGATTTAAAATATTTTAAAGAGCTGTTTACAAACCTTGATTACAAACCGGATGCAATCAAGATTTATCCCTGTATGGTTTTCAAAAATACCCCTTTGTATAAAATGTATGAAAAAGGATTATTCAAACCAATAACTACAGATGAGGCTACATTATTGATTGCCGGGATGAAATCTTTTATTCCGCGATATTGCAGGGTTATGAGAGTTCAGAGGGATATCCCTAGTTACAGGAGAGAAGCTGGCGTCGATAAAACGAATTTAAGGCAGGACATTCATGAAATAATGAAGCAACAAGGAATAAAATGCCAGTGTATTAGATGCAGACAGGTTAAAAATAAGATTATTGGCAAGGTCAATCTTAATAGGTTAGATTATGATGCAAGCAATGGCAAGGAAGTTTTCTTAAGCTTGGATGATGAAGCTGACCAATTAATTGGTTTTTTAAGATTAAGAATTCCTGGAAAATCTTTCAGGAAAGAGATAACAGATAAGACAGCCTTAATTAGGGAATTACATGTCTATGGTGAGACAACTAAGCTAGGAGAGCAAGGAAATACTCAACATCTTGGTTTTGGAAAGCAATTGATGCAAGAAGCTGAGAAAATTGCCAAAGAATTTAAAAAAGAAAAAATCGTTGTAATATCTGGGGTGGGTGTTAAAGAATATTATAGAAATCTTGGCTACGAAGACGATGGGCCTTATGTTTCTAAGAATTTATAATAGAAAACTTTAAATTAAACCTTAATTTCTATTTAGTATATGGATAGTATGCAGTTAGGTGGAAATATTGAACTTGTTAACTTTCATTCTCTAGATTTTGGAAAGTTAGTTGTTGTGAAGAAGATAGTAGGCAAATATGCCAAAGAGATAAGCGAGAAAAATCCTAGTTTTAGTAAGTTAAAGATTACTCTAAAAGAAAACAATGAGCTAGAAGCTGTTGTCTCAATAAATGATAATGATTATAGTGAAAGTTCCTCTAGCAATAACTTATTCTTTGCGCTGGATAATGTATTAAATAAGTTTAACAAGCAATTTTAATAAAACTTAACAACATATTGTGTATATATTCTATATAAAGAATTATTATATATTTAAAAGACATATACCATTCGCTTAAGTTAATGTAAAATTTGGGGGTGAGATATATGCATGTCTCAGTGCAACTAGCAGGGAGATTCAACAATCTAAGCAATCTTGACAAATCAACTTTAATGAAAGACATTGAGAGATTTACCAACAAACACGACAAATTGGTTAGCAATGGAGAACTTTATTTAATCATGAAACAGCACAAAGAAAAGTTTAGAAGCATTCCATTATTTCAATGTAGGGCTAGATTTGTAAGCAACGTTGGCAGATTTAATGCAATAGGCCATGAATATGGAATTAAGCAAAGCGTTGATAATGCTCTAACAAAACTGTAGAGACAGGTTGATAAGACCTTATCCAGAAGGTATAATTTCAGAAACTTACAGCCAAGAAATGTTATTTTAAATTAATTTTTATTTTTAAGCAATCTATTTAAAATTTATTGTATTCTCAGTATTAGCTAAGGCTGTAAAATGGTGGATCTTACAACTGCTACACACATAGAATTAGAGATGTTAGTATGTGCTTATGAGAAATTAAGAATTAAAAATCCTGATCACGAATTACTAAGAATGGCAACCTTACATCCAGATAAAAAGATATTTACATTAACAAGTGATTATAAAAGATTATTCGTCGAAGAAGAAGATCAATTTGATATTCAGGGTTATATGAGATATCGCTTTGCATTAGAAAATGCTTTGGTTAATACCCAAGCCGATTAGAATTAACTTTTCTTTTTTTAAATAAAAACATTTATAAATTGGTATTTATAAGGTATTACTAGGGTTAAAAATGACACAAAGAATAGGCGGTTTTAGGAGAAAAACCAGAGCAAAATTCAAGAAGAATGTTAAAGACAGAGGCAAGATTAATATATCAAGATACTTGCAAACATTCCAGCAAGGT
>CAYWWS010000011.1:3721-5292 GCA_964462105.1 Candidatus Woesearchaeota archaeon | reverse complement strand
TGATAAAGTAAACTTATCAGCAGAACCAGCTGTACAAAAGGGAATGTATCATCCGAGGTTTCATGGCAAAACAGGCTTGGTAATAAGCAAGAAAGGAAGCTGTTATGAAATCCAGATTACAGATGGTGGAAAACAAAAATCATTAATAGTACATCCGGTACATTTGAGAAAATGCCAAACATAGAGACCATAAACGAAAAGCCATTAACAATGGCTGAAATAAAATCCCATCTAGAAGATATTCAGAAAAGGGATAAAGAATTAGGTATGAGAGCAAAGAAAGTCAAGGAACATCTAGATCACTTTGTTAAAATAAATGAGAAAAAGGCAGCTGAACTAAAAAAGAAGTTAGAGGAATTGAACATTGCAAGATTAAGGGACAGGCACATTGTCAAAATCATAGACATACTGCCAGAGGATTTAACCAGCATCAGAGCAATATTTACAGGGGAAAATGTAACATTAAAACAAGAGGACTTGCAAAAGATTTTGGATATAGTAAAGCAAACTTAAAATGTTAATTAAGGAAGATGTTAAAAGCAAAAGAAGAATATGCAATAGTCTTGGACTTTTTACCGAATGGTTATCCGTTCGATACAAGACCTGGTCACAAGAAGACTGCTGTAGTGCAAGATATAGGCAAGGAATATTTCATCTTGCTTGAATTAACACCTAAGAAAGACATTGCTGTTTCTAGCAACGAAGAAGTTTATATTGGCGATGGAAAAAGAGACAAAATTCATTTCATAAATGGAAGGCTTCCAGTTGACAGGCTAACAGAAACTGCTAAAATTGAATTAAACCATGTAGTAGAATCTTTAATAGAAAAAAACGAGAAGAGATTCGTGGAATTCTTTAACAAAGCCCAGCCAATAAACACAAGAAGGCATCAGCTTGAGCTGCTTCCTGGAATGGGGAAGAAGCATATGCAGGAAGTAATAGACGCCAGGGAAAATAAAGAATTTGAAAGCTTTGAAGACATAAAAACAAGAGTAAAATTAATGCCTGATCCTAAAAAAACAATAGTTAAAAGAATTGTAGAAGAACTTGAAAACAAAGACAGATATAAGATTTTTGTAGGTTGATTATTTAATCAATAAAAGTTCTTTCTTAACAAACAAGCTTCTAATAAACCAGTACATCGCATATAATTCAAATGCAAATGGGAAATAGCCAAGATAACCGATTACAGGCATCTCAAATATTTTAAAAAATCCTAGGAAAGGGATATTATAATACCATTTAGTAACAGCCCAGTAATTCCAGAATTCCCATAAGAAACCCAGGATTATCCCTGCTAACAACAAACTTAATGGAACAGCTAATCTTCTGTCTTTCAAGTGGCCTATGATGCTAGGTTGCTTATGCAAATAATTAATTGGGTCCAAAATAAAGAAGAATGCAATCCAGATTAAAGGATAAAAATATTTTGAGAATATCAAAGGCAATAAAAAAGAAACAATTCCTAGAGCCATCATTATATGCAAAAAATGCTTGGTTATTTTATGTTTTTTATGCAGTTTTAATTTTGCTATTAACCATGTCTTTTGGCCTAGCTCTTACTGTTCCTG
>CAYWWS010000011.1:0-3711 GCA_964462105.1 Candidatus Woesearchaeota archaeon | reverse complement strand
TTATCAAACAAATGAATGCTTCTGATTAATTCGTAGATTTCGAACATTGCAGGCAAGACCGTTGAGAAATAAATTGTTTTCCACAAGGTATTACTCAAAGCGGCAAGGCCCGTGACATTGTTATAGTTCCAATTGCTGATTCCTAAATTAATTAATTCAAAGATCCACCAGAATATTGCTGATAAAATAAAAAGTCCGAAGAACATATATTTTTTGTTCATAAGTAAAGAGTGCTTTCTTATTTTATAGATAACAGCATCGACTAATAAGATGTAACCAAGCCATACCAATATAAAATATCTGGTAGCAAAAGGCTCAATTTTCAATAAGAAATTTATTTGAACGAATAAGATAAGCAAGATTCCAAGTATTCCATAACTTTTAAACATAGTCACCTCTTTTATTTCATAATTTATCCTAATATATAAAGTTTTCATTTACAAAAAGAATATAAACTAATTATAAATTCCAATTTAATGGAACCAATTTTTTATTTTTTATTGCCTGCATTGTTGTTAATGGTTTTATTCCCTAGCTTTAGCAAGAAAAAAATCATTATTATGGCTGTTGTTATGGAAATTTTTATGGATCTTGATACTTATATTAATTCTTATCATAGAATATTAACGCATAATATTTTTTATATTGCATTGCTAGCAATTATATTTTATTTCATTTTTAATAAGCAGTTTAGTTATATGGTAATTTATTATGGATTATCGCATTTAATCCTGGATTTATGGAACTTTGGAGTGGCATTTCTATGGCCTTTTGTTTATTATACCTTTGCTTTAGATATAAATGCAACTCTGGCTAACCCGTATTTTTTCAGCTTTGCATTCAAAATCTTCCCATTTTCCACATTAAGGGCAGAGGAATATACAAGCTATTATCTAACACAATGGGGAACCTCTCTAATTATACTAACAGGTCTAACAATGTTACTATGGTATATTTTAAAGAAGAAAAATCTTATAAAAAAGAACCCAAAACCTTTATAAAGACTTATCTGAGCTAAATTCAATATGACTGAAGAAATTAGAGCATTAGTAAGAATATCAAATACTGACGTAAATGGTAATTTGTCAGTCAGCAGAGCTTTAAGAAGGATTAAAGGCGTTGGTTACATGTTTTCCAATGCAATATGCAAAGTAAATAATCTTGATGAAAATCAAAAAGTTGGAGCATTAAAAGAAGACCAGATTAAGAAAATAGAATCCACAATTAGCAATCCGGATAATATCCCATCTTGGCTGTTCAACAGGAGAAAAGATTATGATACTGGCAAAGATATTCACTTGACAACAGCCCAATTAAAATTAAAAAAGGAATTTGACATTAAGAACTTGCAAAAAATTAAAAGTTATAGGGGCTTTAGGCATCAATGGGGCTTGCCTGTCAGAGGGCAAAGAACCAGAGCCCACTTTAGAAGCGGTAAGTCAGTCGGTGTAACAAAAAAAGCAATTAAAGCCATGACTGCTCCAAAGAAAGAAAAAGACAATAAGGAAAAGAAATAAGATGGGCGCTCCTAGATTACTAAGAAAAAAGTTTGAATACCCAAGACATCCTTGGAACAGGGCGAGGATTGAGCAAGAAAGAATTTACAAGAAAGATTACGGATTTAAGAATAAAATAGAGATGTGGAAGATTGGATCAAAGCTAAAAAGGTTTAAAGATCAGGCTAAAAAATTAACAAGGCTGGATACAGAACAAGCTAAAAAAGAAGAACAATTATTACTGGCTAAATTAATTAAAATGGGTTTATTAAAGCAAGATGCTACATTAAGTGATATTCTAGGCTTGAAAGCAGAAGATATCTTTGCTAGAAGATTACAAAGCATTGTCTATCAAAGTAAGTTAGCTAGAACAATAAAACAATCAAGGCAATTGATTACACACGGCCATATCCAGGTTAATAATAAAAAGGTTACAGTACCTTCATACATTGTAAATAAAGAAGAGGAAAAGAAAATTAATTACTCCAAAGATTCGTCTTTTAATAGCAAAGATCATCCAGAAAGGGTTCCTGATGAAACTTTAAAGCAAAAGATTGTTAAAAAAGAAGTTAAAGAAGAAAAACCTGAAGCATTATAAAATGGAAAGAGAAAGACTAAGATGGGGATTAGCGCATATCTATGCTAGTTATAATGATACAATAATTCATATAACAGACTTATCAGGGTGCGAGACCCTCGGCAGGGCATCAGGTGGGATGATAGTCAAGGCTCATAGGTTAGAATCAAGCCCGACAGCGGCAATGGGTGCAGCAAAAAGAGCGGCTGAATCAGCAAGGGAGCACGGCATTAATGCTTTACATATTAAAATCAGGGCTCCTGGTGGCCAAAACGGACCATCAACTCCAGGACCAGGTGCTCAAGCAGCTATCAGAACATTAGCAAGAGAGGGTTTCAGAATCGGAATTATAGAAGATGTTACCCCACTCCCGCATGATGGATGCAGAAAAAAGCACTTTAGAAGAGGAAGAAGAGTTTAATAATTTTCCATTATAATTAATCAAATTCATGGAATGATACCTCGCACTTTAGTGCCATGAATAATCATTTCTAAGTCGCTGTCTATATGATTCAGCTTTATTTAGTCTTCTGCGTAAATTAAGGATATAACTTGGTATAACTGTAAGAAGAAATGCTGGTGAATGATAATACAAAGATATAATAGATTGTAAGCCTATTAATGCGAAACCCTCAACTGATGCTAAACTTCTAATATCAGAATCAACAACGTCATTTGGCTTACCTTCTCTTAACCCTTGTTCAACTAACATTTCCTCGTAATTAAACAATAAATCCAAAGCCCTACGCATCCTTCCCATAAAACCTTGATTATAGAAACATTTAAAAATATACTTTTTTGCTATTCTTTAAAATGGAAGTAAATGTTTTAAGGCAAGAAGAAAACAAGATAGACTTTTTAATTAAAGGTGTTGATTCAACATTTGTAAATACGATAAGAAGAATGATTATAGCAGAGGTCCCTGTTCTAGCAATAGAAGAAGTCACTTTTCTAAAGAATACATCTGCTTTATATGATGAATTTATTGCTCACAGGCTAGGATTAACTCCATTAAAAACTGATTTGAAAAGTTACAGCTTGCCGGAAAAGCCGGAAGATTTAGAAAAACCAAGCTGCCATTTAAACTTAAATTTAAAAGCCAAAGGCCCTTGTACTGTTTATTCCTCAGATTTAGTAAGCCAAGATCCCAAGATTCAACCAGTTTACAATAAGATTCCAATTGTTAAACTAGAAAAAGGTCAGGTATTGGAACTTGAGGCTGTTGCAATAATGGGGCAGGGAAAAAATCATACCAAGTTTAGCCCTGGATTAGCCTATTACAGAAATTATCCAAAGATAAAAGCGGTTAAGGACAGCAAATACAAAGTGGAAATAAACAATGATAATGTAAAGATTGACAATGTTAATTATAAAATTATAGATCCTAAATTAGAAGCTTATCAAGATAGTGCTATTGAGATTGAGCCTGTTGAAGACGAGTTTATATTTTCAATAGAATCCTGGGGCCAGTTAAACCCAAAAGAAATATTGATTACAGCTCTAGAATTTATTAGCAATAAGCTTGAAGACTTCAATAGAAAGCTAAAGAAAGCTAAATAAAGTATTAATTACTCCTGCTTTTATAAAGCGGGAGTGTCAGAGCGGTCAAATGAGCTAGCCTAAGGAGCTAGTGGCTTA
>CAYWWS010000010.1:0-11740 GCA_964462105.1 Candidatus Woesearchaeota archaeon | reverse complement strand
CATAGTATAAAATTAAATCTTCTTGTTTATATATCTTCTTTTATTATTTTAACAGTATCTACTTCAGAGGTTTTATCATACTCTAATAAAACTTTGTATGTCCCTGATTTTATATAATCAGCAAATCCGATTAAATCAAATTTATCTATTTCTGATTCCTTACATACTGTTTTTCTTGCATTACCTTCCTTTGAGCAACCACCTAGGTCATCAACTTTGCACAAGCAGGCACACGATTGACTATTATCAAAGCAAATACTTGGTCTTTTAAAATTGCCTAAACCTTCCTTGCTTCCTTTATTAAAAAACACTATTCCGTAATCGCCTTCAATAACTAAAAGCTGTTGTGGCTCTTTATTTTCTATAGAACTTATAAGATTATTAAATGAACTAAATGTTGATGTTGGGGGCTTGTCTCTTGATATAAATAATGATCCAATAACATTTCCCAGAAAAGGGTATAAAACATACAATGCTATTATGATGCCGATTAAAAGGCCTCCTATAACCATGTATAACTCTGTTTCTGTAGCTTTTTTATTCATCTTATAGAACCTATTTCTGATTCAGAGCCTGTTGTTGCAGTTATTAAATTAGAAAAAGATTTCAACAATTGCCCTATTTGATCCCTAAAAGCTATTACTAAGATTACTAATACTATCAATGCAAGGATAATTCCTATAATAACAGTTATGCTTAATTCTGCTTTTTTCATATCAAAGATTAAGTTAAACAAAGATTTTGTACGCCTGGGCATGAGGTTCTAATAGGATCATCCCAACAATGGAATTCTTTTAATTCATTGGGGCTTTGTTCATCCAATTTACCATCTTTATCTATATCAAAATTCCACGTTTTTGAACAATAAGCTGAGCTTTGTTTTGCGTTATCAGACAATAAGTCTTGGGCAGTGTTACAGTTACTTTCGCAGGTTTGTACTGCCAATGAAGTGTCATCTGGAACATTTGATCTGAATATATTTTTAATTTTATCAAATAAACTACCAGTTCCTGATGTAAAGAAGAATGCTACTAAAACCAATACCAATATAGCTAAAATTGCAATAATTATAACATTCATAGAAAGCTCTGCCCCTTTTTTATCTTTAAATAAAATCAATTATAGCACCTCTATTAATAATTTTCAACCATATATTTAAACATTTCTATTAATTTTAAATTTTTTTATTTTTATTTCTTTTATTTAAACCGAGAAGAATAAACAAGCCTACAAGGGTGCCTATTCCTGCAATTGTGAATACAAGCTTAAATCCAATGGATTGTGCCAACAAAGCCCCGACATAGGCTGTAATAGCTGTTCCTATTCCAACACTTGAGGAATACATAGACCATTGTAATCCTCTTCTTCCTTTCTCAAGATTGGATGTAAACAAGCTAGACCATGAAGGATATGAAAAACCTGCACCCACCCCATGAATGAATTGTGCAAGATAAATATGCCATATATTAGTTGAAAATATAAAGAAAAATGGAGTCATAACAACCATTATTGTTCCTGTTATCAGCATCCAAAACCTGTCTTTAGGATTAAAAACCTTGGCAAATATTATCTGTAAAACAGAATAAGTTATCAAGAAGATGGTACTAGATAACCCTGCTGCAGCTATAGTGCCCCCAACAAGATTGTCTTTTATAAATATTGCAAATATAGGACCTATCAAACCAAAACCGCTAAAGATAAAAATGTCTGATAAAGTTAATAATTTTAATGTTTTATTCATACTGCCTCTTTTTTATTCGGTATATAATATCGTTTATAAAACTTATGTTAACAAACTTTTTTATCTTTTATAACATCAAGATTGATGCTATTTGTAACCCAGCAGATATCTCCTTTGTTAGTCTTAAGTAAGTCATATTTATCGTCAAAGAACTTTAAATCAGATAGCAACGTTCTAACTATCCTTTTTTCATCAAATCTATTATCAACACTTTCTACATTACAATTAAGATTACTAGTTAAGACTTTATTTAGTATTAAATTTTGTATGGAGATAGCATTTTTGTTTCTGACTAATTTTGCTTCTTTAGAATCAAAAAATAATTCATGATCGTCTGGAAAATTTAAGTTTATATTACAAAAACAGTCTTTGTTATTAGAATCCTGGCAAGACTTAACTTTTTCATTGAATAATTTAAATTCCTCAATCATCTTATTCTTCTGCTCCGATCCTTCGTAGGTTTTATCATCAGAAAAGATACTCGTTGTTGCGGCAAATAATTTGTCTTTTATAGGGCTGATAGCCAAAACAATAACAACTAGAAATACCAGGATTAAAAGGATGCTTACTGATTTGTCTGTTGAAAATTCTGCTTTTTTCATTTAAGACCCTAAATAATTTGAAAGTATAGCTATCTTATCCTTGCCAACGCCTGAAAGATAGGAAACTAATATTAATAAAATTATTAAGATAGTCAATGCTATTAAGATCTTAGCTATGTTTTCCCAACCAAAATCTGCTTTTTTATTCATATAAATTTTATTGCATAATCTCTTTAGCATCGGTGCCCTTATTTAGTTTATTTAACTTATTTATAAAATCTTGATAATCCTCGCCTTTAACATTGTAATATATATGATTTGGTTCAGGGCAAGTATTAATCAGGCCTTCATCATTCATAATAAAAATACCAGGATTAAAATTTTCAGGAGCAGATGCTAAAAAAACAATTGCACCTGCTGCGACAGCAATAACAACTGGTACAGCCATTGTTAAAGCACCTGAACCAGCAGCGATGCCAGGTATACCAGTTACACTTGCACCTCCCCCGTATAAAATCGCATAATTTCCTAATTTAATTGCACCTTTGTCAATAATGAATGCTATGTATAATGGATTATTTTCATCAAATTCCATTGTTTCTGCATTAAAATTAAGTTTTCCAGCTGGAACATCTGTAATAATTTCTGCGTACGTCTTGCCAGAAGCGTCTGGTCCATTGCCGTTTAAGTATTCTTGAAAAGCATTTATATTTAGGTTATATTTCTGCTTAAAATTCTTTTGATAACATATCCTACAGTAAGTTTCTTCTATACCAAAATTCCAATCACTATAAAAGTCAACCTTTCCAGAACCGTAATCTCTCCAGCAACCGACCATATCTTTAGCTAAGGTGGAGAATAATTCGTTTTGATTGGTTGTTTCAATATTTTCTTCATAAGTTACACATGCATCATCACTACCTTCGCCTGACAATAAGCTTAAAATCTCTGAACTTCTAAATGAGACCCATGTTTGACAGGCAGATCTGTCTCCGCTTCTTAAAAGCTTCCCGCCCAATGAATCAGAAAACAAGAACAGAACAATTAATATTGCTATTGCTACTATCAATCCTACAATAAACATATAATCTCCTTTTTTCATGGCAATAACCTCTTAATAGCTATAAAAATCAGGATAATTATTAGTATAACAAAGATTATTCCAACAATGTACTTCAACGTATCTTTCATATTCCTTTAAGGTCTATTGCCAATGCCAATAAAGTAAATATTAAAGTGACGACAAAGGCTACACCGCTATAAAGTAAAACTCCTATATATAAATTCTTGCCCATAGAGTTGTTCTGCATTATTTTATCTGGACCATTTTCAATGCCGTTTAATAAAATAGTAAGAATAATTATGACCTGAACAACATAAATTCCTACGATTAATTGCAAATAATAACTTGGTATAATAGAAGTTATACTAAATAAATTTGAAAATAAATCAACTGGCAAAGAAGTTGTGCCAGCCTGGCCGATAGCATTTTGCTCTGATACTATCTCACCTAATCTTATCAATATCGTTACGATCATACTGGATATGCCTACGACTATGCCTGCGATAACAGGTGTTAAAAAATTAATCTGACTTTTCATACTTGAAGTAACCTCACTTAAAATATCTTTTAATCTTTCATTTACACTATGAATTCTCGAAACGTAAGTTGAGATGCTTGTTAATGACCTGGCAACGATCTGCGGACTTTTTTTAGCACTTTCTATTAATATTTTCATGCTTGATTCGATTAAAGTGCTTGGATAACTCCAAATTGCCCCATTTTTGGAATTAAATACAGCCTCGTTAATGTTCATACCTAAACTTCTTATATTTCTATCAACTAATGCAAAGAAATTTCCTGTTGGTGTACCACCAAGATTCTTCGAAACTGTACCAAATGCCAATTCAGCGGGAATTCCATCGCCTATTCTGTTACCAAGCTGGAACAAACTGCTAGAGAATTCCTTTTCCAAGTTTTTGGTCTCATTTCTTATTTTAATAAGCTTTTTCGTTCTTAGCCAATAATAAGTTCCCAGTCCAACAGCAATGCCTAAAGGTACAAATAAACTAAATAAAACAGAACCGAATCCAAATGGACCATAACAGCCAGCAATAGTTGTACACTCTGCTCCGTTGCTTTGCCTATAATCTATGAATCGCGCTTGCTTATAAGAAAAGTCTAAACCAGGATTTACTAAATGTAATAATATTGGGATTAAACCTATCATAGAAATTATTAGAAATATCAAAACGCAGAATAAAAAAGGATTAAATTGTAATTCGCTATTACCAATTTTAATTGAGATATTTTTTAATTTAGCTAATTCCTTATTATCAAGTAATTCTACATCATTATAACCTGTTGGTCTTTTTGCCAGTATGTTAACTCCAAATAAAAATACAACCAATGGCAACAAGACATTATAGAATATTACTAAAAATACTATTTTAGCCAGGCCGGAACCGCCAATAAAACTTCCTAACAAAGGCAAGATGACTAATCCTAATATCGGCAAGACTATACCAAGCATATGCAACATAGTAATTGGATTCTTTAATCCTTGGGCATAATGTATCATTCTCTCATACGTGCCTTCTAATATAACTTCCAAGCCCTTTTCTAATAAAGAAACCCTTCTAGATTCTGATGGCTCTGATAAACTGGCTTGAATTAGATTAAAGGATTCTACAAATTCTAGATTGTAATTGTGCCAAGTTTGCAGATAGTTATCTAAACTTTCTTTTATAGTACTATAACTTCCAGTTTCAACATCCCATAATATCTTTTTAAGGTCCAGACTTAAAGGCGGACTGATATGGTCTGAAGCAAATTTTATTGCATGCTCCAAGTTAGACGTATGCCTCATGTACATAACAATGTATAAAATGCATAAAACCATTTGATTGCTAGCTTCTAAACGTCGCCTGTTAGCAATATAAACTGGAATATTTGTAATCGGCTTTACAATTATAAAGATTACAATGATTAATAATAAAGTAAATAATAACACGCCGGGATTTAAACCAGTGCTCAAAAATGAAACACCTATAAATAATAAGCAGATTAAGATTAATAAACCCGATACTAATACTGCAAAACTGGCTGCACCTTTCGGCGTTATATTTAGATGGATTGTATTGATTGCTTCTTGAAGCTTTACTTCGTCTTTAACCTTTATCTTTATTATAGATTCAGCAAGATTACAAAGTTTTTCGTAACTAGTGCTTGCTTTTGTTAAGTTTTCCTTTCTAAATTCCTGATATTCGCTAGAAAATTTATCTTCTTTATAAGTTTCGGTTTGAATTTCCTTATCTAAACGATAGTTATATTTATCTAAAATTTTTTTCAGATCCGGATCCATAAATTACCTCTTTTTATCCCAGCTCTTTTTTCTTAATTACTGATTTAATCCAAAAGTCCCATTCTTTAAATACTCTTTCAGGACTAATATAACCTACTTCCTCGCTTATATTCTGACATATTTGATGGAATTTATCGTTACTTGCTACAACAAACTTTGCTTCTAATAAATCATTTATCTTGCTTGCATTGGCATAATCAACTAAAGATTGTTTAATCTTTGCTCTTAACATTATGTTTTCCCATATTGCATCCCAATTACCGACCCATTCTTTTACATTGCCAGCGATTGATTTTAACACCTCGCTGTCACCATTAATTAAATCCTGGCTTGGTTTTAATTGATCTGTTTTTGCATCATAAGTCATTAAATCAATAAATCCTTTTTCCCTTATTGGATCGTCTTCCCAGTGTTTTCTTACCTCTACAATTTGCAAAACCCTTCTTACCTGACTTAACCCATCTGGTGCTTTAATAGGATTGGCAATCAAGATTATATCAGTTGCCTTAAAACTAGTTCTTGGAACATTTAAATCATTAACCACCCTGTCAAAGACTGCATAAGGGCTTGCACCATGAATTGTGCCAGCAACAACATTTGCTAAAGCACCAATTCTCATAGCTTCGTATAAAGCCTGGGCTTCTTTGCTTCTAATTTCTCCAACAATCAAACTTGAATCTCCTAACCTTAAACTGGTTCTTATGCCTTCATCTGCTGCTATTTCAGCACCGCCTGATGTTAAAGCACTTCTTACTTTCATTGCTTGAATATTATAGCCCAGTTTTCTTAAGCTGTCTATTGGCAGTTCTAAGGTGTCTTCAACCGTGATAACTCTATATTTTCTCATAATTTCTACAAGAACACTTCCAAGTATGGAGGTTTTACCGGAACTTCTCGTTCCTGCGATTAAGAGGGTTCTAGCACCATCAATCAAGAAGCTCAATAAGCCTGCCGCCTGTGCATTCATCATTTTATTATTAATGAATAAGGGCAGTGTCCATGGCTTGTCTCTATGCCTTCTTAATGCATAAGCCAAGCCATACGGGTTTAAAGGTCTCGTAATTACAGCTACTCTTGCTCTAGCATAGGGCAACAATAAATCCGTATCTAAAATAGGGTTTGCTTCATCCAAAGGTCTGCCACTTGTTAATCTTAATTTAGTTGCCCAAGATTCCCCGTCATCTTCACTTGGGATTATATTAGTTACGCATTCCCCATAATCTTCATGAACAATGAATATAGATGTGCTTCCAACTGGTCCATTAACTGTAATATCCTGAATTTTCTTATCTTTTAGCAATGTTTCTATTAAACCAAATCCTACCGTATACCTAACGAGAATATTTGCTAATCTTTCACTTTCATCAAAATCAAGACTAATATTCTTATGTTGTGCTAACTCGATAAGCAAGTCTCGACCGACATTAAATAATGTCTGCCTCATCCTCTCCGGATCAACAAACTCCTCTTTTACAGGTTTATGTTCAGCCGTTATTTTTCTAGCTAAATCAAGCAATCCGTATTTTTCTTCAGAAAGTTTAAACTCAGGCGGACTTAAATGATATAAACATTTAATATCTCCTGGAATTTTAAAAATACTAACCTCTGTTTCATTGTCTATGGAATATGCATCTAACTCTTCTCCATTTAATGGAGGATTTATCATTATCTGAGTAAACATGAAATCAGGCGTTATTGTTGGCCTTAAGACATTTCTATAAATCATCCTGGAGCCAACAACATGACCCGCAATATAATCTTTAACTAAGTTAATCATCTTTGTTTTTTCTAGCATAACATAAATATAACTTAAAGTTCTAAGGTAAAAATTTTCAGTGCCGGGAAAATCTGACTTCTTGTTATCCTTTAATTTTTCGAGCCTTATCAGCCTTTTAACTTCGACATAAGCCCCAATAGGATCAATTTTCAACAGATTTAACAATAAATTTTGCAAGTTATTATACCATACAACAACTGACTGATCTAATTCCGTATCTGACTTGAGATTAAGGAAACTTAAAACCTTTTTTTGTTTTATTAAATGATTATACAATGATGCTATCTCCACTAAGATTTGGACTTGGTCATAGTCATAAGTATAGTTCCTTCTCTGCATAAATACTATCTTAGTTACATCTGGGTTTTGGGTTAATTGATCTATAACACTAGCCATAACAATGCCATTATCTTCTATGCTAGGTAAATAAGACCAAGAAGTAGCATCAACCTTAAGCACATTCTCTTTTCCTTCTTTAACAACCTGATAGGTAACAACCTCTTTTTCTGGCATATATTAAAAATATGTGGCTTGTATAAAAAACTTTGGTAGTACTATTTACCCCTTTTATTCCCCCACAATTCAATATGCATTCTAGGAGTATAATTAAATCCGTATTCTAAACAAGCAATTAAGATAAAATCTTTTCTTTCATTGAATTGCTTCTTGTTTATTCCTTGAGGCATAAGGAATATCTTATTTGAAGGCGCATTTAATCTTGTTTTGATGTCTAAGATTTCTGTGATATCTTCTGGCTCATTTACAACAAATTTTAATTGGTAGTCATTTGTCATAATCCAACTCTTCAAGCCACCCATAAAAGAATTATTGCTAGTATGAACCCCCTTATTACTTCCAGTAGCAGCGTAACTACTTTTTAATTTAGGCGAAAGACTGACAAAAACACCTTTTAGAGCATAATACCTTGTACCATTAGTTTCCAATGTAACATTAAGACCCTTATTAGTAAAATAATAGCAAACATCAGGTAAATCTACTTGCAACGTTGGTTCGCCACCGGTTATAACAACGTGCGTGATGGATGTTTCGGTGATGGATTCTAATGTCTTTTTCGGGTTTAAAGACCATCCTTTTTCCGGAGTCCATGAAGTATAAGGGGTATCGCACCTGGTTATAGTGCCATCTAGATTTTTCCAAGCACACCTAAGATTACACCCCGTAGTTCTTATGAATCTACTTGGGACTCCGATATATCTCCCCTCCCCCTGTATTGTATCAAATTCTTCGCATATTATCATCTTTACCGCTCACACAGGATTTTTTTGCCGTAACATATCCTAACTCACAATATTCTTTGTAATATTTCCAAAAGTCTGCTCCAAATAAAGTCTTACCTTGTTTACTTACAAAAGGTTTATGCCATTTAATATTGCTAAATCCTACATTTCTTAATATATCCCCCAAAGTTTCTTTTGAATAGTAATAAGAAGTTAATCTACAAATATATTTTTTATTATTATATAAAAGTATATTAATTCTAGTTCCATCTTTAAGTTTACCACTAAATTTTTTAACAGCACCAAAAGCCTTTTTTCGCTCTATACCATCAGTTTTTTGTTTAATATCAGGTAAATCAACTACCGCCAAAAATTTTCCACCGTAATTAAGAGAATTGTAAAATCTGGTTAAAAGGCATTTTAATTTTGAGATAGATTTTGCATAATTAATAACAAAAGGTGCATTAATAATGTCGCATCTTGGCAACTGAGAATTGAACATATCAGCTAAAAAATAAACAATCTTTTCCCCATTATTTTTCTTTGCTTTTCTAATTTGTCTGATACAATTATCAATACCGTATACTCTATGAGCACCATCTTTTGCGATGGCTCTCGAGAAAAAACCGGATCCGCAACCAACGTCCAAAACATATTTTCCAGATAACGGTTTTAATAAATGTAAAGTAGTCGGCAGTATGCTAAATAGTTTATCAGGCTTAACGTCTGTTTTTTGATAGGCTTTACTTAAAACGTTGTAGTTATTCATACTACTAATGGGTAATAAAATATATTTAAATACTAGTTCTCCTAAAAAGGAGAATATGAATACTAATAGTCTTAAGGTACTTGGATTAACTGATAACGAAGTAAAAGTATACTTAGCCATACTAGAAAATGGTAGGTGTGGCGGAAGTAAAATAAAAGATGCGACTGGAATAACCAATTCAAGAGTGTATGATGCTATAAAAACTCTTATTAAAATGGGTCTTATTGTATATGAAAAACATCCTAATGGTAGAGTTTACAAAGCCCTAGACCCAATAGTGATAAAAGGTTTATTATTAGATATTGAAAAAAATGTTAATAATCTCTTGCCAACTTTAATAAATATTCAAAAAAAGGAGAAAATAACAACGTCTACTGCGGTTTTTGAGGGATTTAATGGTTTTAAAACAGCATTATTTAATTTAGTTGAAGAATGTCCGGCTGGAGAAACAATTTATGTAATAGGATTTTCAAATCAAGCTTATAAGAACGATAAATTAGCCTCAATTCTTAGAGATGTAAATAAAATATCAATTAAGAAAAAGCATAAGCTAAAAATGATACTAGATAATAAAGACAATGTATTTTATCAAGGAAGAAAAAAAGAAGGTATATCAGAGATAAGGTTCATGAAAAAAGGTTTCAGAAGTCCAGCATCAATAGACATTTTTCAAGATAATGTGTACATTCTATTGTGGGATGAAGAGCCTTATGTATTTACAATTAAAAACAATAATATCGCTGAAGGGTTTAAAATCTATTTCAATTTCTTATGGAACACCTCAAAAGCTTAAATTAGTATATTCGAAACATTTTTATAATCGAAAGGTTAATTTTATGCAAGAGGTGAATGATGGAACAGATTTCTGTAGAACAAGACTTCAATGAAAGATTAAGAATTCTAGAATCTAGATACACCTTACTAAGAGAGCGTATGCTAATTATCAATCAAAACATGATTAATGAATATAAAAAAAGCGGTGAAACTTTAAAGGATATTAATCAAGAGGTATATACACTAAAAAAGGATATGGCAGAACTTAAAGATGTTATGAACAAAATATTAAAAGAATTAAACTTATTTGCCAAGAAACAGGATTTAAAGGTAGTTGAAAAGTATATAAACTTCTGGAACCCTTTAAATTTTGTAACAGAAAATGATGTTATTAAAATACTAGATCGAAGAGGTGAGAATAATAGCAAAACAAAGTGAAGAAATTCCTGAAGAAATCTTTGAAGAAGCTCCTTCTCCACAAGAGGATATTAGTTATCCAAGGGAGGAATCTATAAAGTTTGATGACAAAGGTATCATGCCTGAACAATCTTATAATCAAGTAACTCCATCGTATAATTCTAGCGATGTTGAAAGCAAGATTCAAGAGGTTGCTGAATTAATAGTTGATGAAAAGTGGGAAGATTTAACTAAAAAAATTGGTAATTTGGCTTTATGGAAAAATAAAGTTGAAACTGAGATAACCGCTATAAAGCAGGAAGTCTTTAGATTACAAAGTAATATGCAGAATTTACAAAATGCTATTGCTGGAAGATTAAATGAATACAGCCAAAATATAACAAACGTTAACTCTGAGATGAAAGCCTTGGAGAACGTGCTACAAAAGATATTGGAGCCATTGACTCAAAATATCAAGGAATTAAATAGAATATCTAATGAATTGAAAGGTAAAACAATTAAAAAATAATTAAGTCATACTCTCTGAAATAAATTTGACCGCAAATGCTGCAACTATTAACAGGAATATGGCTCCTAGCACCCTTGGATGCACTAAAGCATTTATGCCTTCAAATGTTCTTGGACCAGGTTTTAAATCACTACTACCAGTTTCGAATACCTGAACCAAAGCTATTGTAAAGACTAATAAACCGATTATAATAATAGACCAATAAACTTTAACATCTTTGGCAGCTTTGGCAAGGTCGCTTTCTGAAAGTCCTATAAACATAAAGATTGATAATAGCATAAGGGCTCCGACTAATAGTATTGCAAACCACGGTGTTGTTAAACTAATAAAATTTCTGGCTGGTGCTGAAAACAAGAAAAGCAATGCAATAGAGAATGCTGCAACAACCTTTACTGATCTATTATCACCCATCAACTTAAATTTATCCAATACAGCATAAACTACTGCGAATATAAATAAGAATGAAAATACCGGGCTTAAGAATTCCAACATTGAAACGTCAAGTTCTGGCATTGTAATTTAAGGATTTCCCCTTCTACCCCCTAATTCGTCCATTAACCTATCAAAACCAGTTCTAGGCTGCTTGGTTGCTGGAGCAAGTATCATACC
>CAYWWS010000009.1:11451-11837 GCA_964462105.1 Candidatus Woesearchaeota archaeon | reverse complement strand
GAATCCAAACCAAGCCATTGATTAGAAGGCCTGCAATCTTCGCATAAAGAAACCGTGGATATTAACTTTGATTCAAAGTCAAGCCTTTTTTCTTTATCATCCATCTTAAGTGCGGCAAAACTAAAGTTGTCTTGAATATACTTTGTAACTTGATTTTCTATGTCTCTTTGTTTTTTAATATCAACTAAATTTGAAAATCTTTCTTTATTTTTTCTGGTTGTTAAATCAATTTCCCATAGCCTTAAGTAAGGGTCTTTTGATTTGTTCAGTAAAGCCCTTCCAATATTTTTTCTGAATATGCTTCTATCCTTATTTTCATTAATGAAATGCTGTTCAAGTCTGGATCTTAACTGATTCGCACCAGTATGCGTTCCTATTCTAACTAT
>CAYWWS010000009.1:5211-11441 GCA_964462105.1 Candidatus Woesearchaeota archaeon | reverse complement strand
CGCTTTTTCTCCTTTTTCAAATAAAATATAAATCCCATTATCAGGAATATCTTTTTCATCAAATGGAAAATTAAACCTTTTTGCACAATTAACTAACTTGTGTAATTTATTGCATATCAAGCTCATCTGGAATCCTCTCTTTAAGGAATTTTAATTGTTTGCCTATTCCAAGACCTTCCATAGGAATTTTATAATTATTAATATGGGGAATTAAGTACTTTCTATATTTTTCTCCAGCAAGAAATATTACTTCATCTTTTTTAATGTCTATAACTTGGTTTAATTGACTAGCTACTTTGTTTGCCCAATCCTGGATTTGCTTATCAGGCATTTTATTCAATGTTTCATTATAAGGCTCTATTTCTTCATCCAGGTTTAATAAACCATGTTTTGCGGAAACAATAAACATATTATCCGGTTTCAATGATTCGGCATATTTAAGGTTTAATTTGAATAAAGGACTGTCATACAAAGCTCTTGCTTTTGTTTTATGATTTACTTTTTTACTAGCGCATGCGATTAAGACTATTTTCATAAAGATTATATGTAGAAATACAAATTTAAGATTTTCTAAAGCTTATTTGCTTAACTCCAAAAAGAAATTATCTCCTGAATGCTTAAACCAGATCACATTTAACCCTAAACTTTCAATTAATTTAATTAATTCTTCTTTGCTAAAGAAATAATAATACCTGTCTTCATTTTCCCATTTTACAAGCTTATTGCCCTGTCCTTGGTATTTGGCCCATACTGACATTAAAACATGACCTCTAGGCTTTAAAACACGTTTAATCTCTTTTAACGCTTTATCACTTTCAGCATTATCTTTTAGATGGTGAAAGCTTGCTATAACCAAAATATGATCAAAATAATCATTATTAAAAGGTAGTTTAGTCATATCTGATCTGATGAATTCTGCCTTGCATTTCTTCTTTGCAATATCCAGTAGTTCCTGGCTTATATCAACACCTGTAACATTTAACCCTTTATCTTTAATATAAGCTGTCAGATTGCCATTGCCGCAGCCTAGATCAAGAATCCTGCCAGAAACATTATCAACGAAATCTATCACTTCTGGCCAAATCTTTCTAGTATAATCATAAAATACCATCAGAAAAAAATAGATTATATCTTAATAAAGCTTATTTTTCACTTGACTGACTTCGCCTTTTTACTCCAAAAGCATAACCGAGCGATCTGCAACCGCCAAGGTCATTTTCATTTTTGCCGCTCATGTAAAGCCAAGCACCAGCAACACTCCTGTCAGATTCTAAAGTAGAAACTCTTGCTTCTGGTTGACTAACATCTTGACACAATCCTAAGCGAGGATTAAATGAATGCATAACTGCTAATTCATCTGCTAGATCAGCCAATTCCTCGCTTCCTGTAAATCCAGTAACATAAGGATGCTTGCTTAACTTTCCTTTTGGAAGTTCTCCAACAGCATATCTGCCTTGAACCATTCTTAATGAACCATCATCACTGAAGAATACATTTCCTACCTGTCTGATTCCAAGCATAGCTTCTAACTGATTTTTAGACGGGTTTACTAATCTCCTATCTAAACTAAAAAAGTCATGGAAAAATTTGAAACTACCTGGAAAGTCGTGAATATCTGTGTATGACCAAAACCAATGTCTTGCCATGATGTCTTTTACTAAGCTAAATTCTGGTTCCTCAGGATGCATAAACGCAGTATAAGCAAGGGCAACATTATCCCCCTGGCTTGGTAGCATCAATCCGGCAACGCTTATATCTTCTGCTAATTGAGTATGATTTCCAATACGAGGTCTTTCATATTCAAAGGTAATCTTAAGATTTCTACGAGGAGCAACTTCAATTAATGTTTTTGCTCTTGTTATTTTATACGTTTGAGTTTCTTCGGCTGTCATTTTAAATTAAAAGAAAAAAGAAGATTTTAAACTTATCTTCTTGCTGCAGGTTGCACTGGAACTCTTGCATTGTCTTTTCTTGTCATAACTACAGCTAAAACAATTATCAAGATTAATAAAACAACTATAGCTACAATTAACAATATAGTTATTGTATCCATCTTAAATTGACTTGTTGTTGATACAAATTGTCCGCCAGCAGTTGTTCCAGCTACTTTTACATTCAATGTCTGGCTTCCAATAACAGTGCTTCCGGATTTAACGCTTAATGTTGCAGTGTATGCTCCTGTCTTAACGCTAGTGCTTGGTGTCAATGTTAAACTATCTGAAATGCTTCCAGAGGCTGCTACAACTAATTGCTTTGTTGCAATTGTTGCCCATCCGCCAACCGGATTTAACTCAACTGTGTATGTTTCAGCTGAATTTTTCTTGTTATTTAATGTAAATGGAACAACGAATGTATTTCCAGATTGTACATCAAAGCTTGTTGAACTTACTGTTAAAACATCTTTAACAGGTCCGCATTGTGAAACTGCAACTGTTGCAAATTTGCTTGCTCTTTCAGCACCATTCTTGAAGTAGACAATGCCTTCAAAATCATAGCTCTTTTCAGCAGCGTCTGAAGGAATTACTAAAGTTGTCCTGTAGTTAGCTCTGCTGTCTTCATCTGAGCCAGCTTGCTGTAGATCAAAGTATTGCGATTTAGTGCTTAATTTAAGATCAGGCTGCTTAAACTCAATGTAAACATTATCCTGGTCTTTGGTACCAACATTTAATATTTCAGATTCTAATAATACAGAATCTCCACAGCTTAAAGTTGTTGGTGTTGCAACAAATTTAGTTACAACAACATCGTCTTTTTCCCTGTTTAAGTTTATTTCAACGCTGTCTTCAGCGCAATGCTTGTCTTCATCGCCATCTTCATAAGCCTTTACAAATACTACATAAGTATCACTTTCTTTATTATCATCATCTAAAGGCATGGTTAATTCCAAATCAAAGTCTACACTATCTCCTTCATCTACGTTCTTTGTATCTTCTGCCCTGGATAATTCATTTTCATCATCTAAGTTGTATAAGAATGCTTCAACAACTACATCTAAATCATTTGTATAATCATTATCAACATTTATGTCAAGCTTTATTCTTTCACCTGGCTTGAATTCATCACCGGAATCAGGATCTGATACCTGTAATCTTACTTTTCCTATAGGTCCTTTATCGCATACTTCCGGTTGAACCCTTATATCTAATTTGAAAGAATCTTGAACTAAATTAACACCAGTACCTGATGTGACATTTACAGCGTCACCATAACTGCCAAGGTCCATACCACGTTCAATAGCAAGGTTTACATTTATTGTTGCAGATTGTCCTGGTTGGATACTTGAGGGTACATTCTCAAATGTAACTAGCGCTTTCTTGCTGTTAGCATCTGCGAATTTAGTATCATCTTTAACAAAAGTTAATCCTGATAATATTTCAGTACCAGTATTCTTAATTGTTAATGTTGATGCTCTAGTGTCCCCATCTTGTCCCCTAAATATTAAAGGGGCTGTTGTAGAATGACTTGTAACATCAACTGCTCTTAATGAGCTAACAAATAATGTTATTGGAATAGAATCTATATTTGTTGGAGCTGTAACTTCGCTAGCTGTTATTGTTCCTGTGTAAGTACCAGTAGCAGTTATTGGTATTGTAACAGCAAATGAAACTGTTTGCGGCGTTCCATTTATTAAATTACTTACTGGTGTGATTGCTGGCAGATTAATAGGGGCTGTTCCCTGTTTCAAATTATCATGTGAAAACTGAACATTTATAGGTGTTGTGCCAGTATTAGCTACTGTTAATGTATATGTAATAACATCTCCTGGCTTACCAGCTGCTACAGCTGGACTTGATGTCAAGGTTGTTATATCAACAGTAACTGCGCTTGCAACGCTTGCAAATGCCATAAATAATACTAAAGAAACTAAAATACCTGATATGAATTTCATATTCATTTTTAACCCCCTAAAGTGTTGCCATTCTAAAGTTATGAAAAGTATATAAAGCTTTTGGTGGGTTTTATTTATTAAATTTTCTGTTTATCGGGCTTTGCACAACAATTCTATCTTCTCACAATAATGCTGCTGCCTATTTCTTCAAAATTTAAAGCAATCCCAGATTCTTAAGAGCTTCTGCAAAAGTCCTTTCATAGAGAGTATCAAAATTTTTACCTATACTACTCAACTGACTTCTAATGTTTATAGAAATGGATTTACTTAAGATTCCCTTCCCAATCTTATCCTTTTTTCCTATTAATACTCCATCAGTTATTTCTTCTTCTCTAAATCCTTCAGGTATAATACTTATATCCTGACTTTTCTTTTTAAGAAACCCTGCCATAGAAAGTTCTGGTTTTGATTTATTGATAGGTGGAAATATCTTAGAGGGAGATATACCATAAAAAACTAATTGCTCTTTTATATAATCATGGATAATACCTATTAATTTCTTGGAATGAATTAAAGAAATGACACCTATTCTACCTTTTGTTTTGATGGTTTCTTCATATAACTTTTTTATTTCTAATAGTTTTACTTCTATGTCATCAAACCTTTTCTCCATAAACTAGCCAAGAAACCAGTATTTTTAAAGAATTCTATTATTGTGCAAAACATGACTTTGTTAAATAAATACTAAATAAGAAAAAAGTTATAAAAGAGCAGAAGCCAACCATGATAGTTGAAAGGGATTAACCCACTCCTACTCTAGTCTATTATAACTAATTATAATTAAGTAGTAGCCTATATTTAAAGATTTTGATTCTGAAAAAGTTATATCTTTGGTTTTGTTTTCATGATTTCTCTTTTTATGTCGTCGATGTGATTGTCTAGATATGTTAGTTTGTCTGCTATCTGCCTTAAATCCCATCCTAATGCACTTTTGAAGCAGGCTATCTCCACCCTCATACCCATTGATTTGACACAATCCACTGCGTTTGTGTAGTCGTTATCACCGCTTACTACAATAGCCGTATCATAAACTTCTTCTCTTGCCATTCTTAGAAGTTCTGTTACTAGTGCTACATCCACCCCTTTTTGGTAATGTTGATTAACGAATATGACTTGATTATCTTTAGTTAGGTTTGGTAAGGCTATTTTGTGTTCTTTTTTTAGTATTGTTCCGAGTAAACAATCATCACAACGTATTTCTTTGGTTTTCAGTGTTTTTGTTATGACT
The DNA here is from genome assembly GCA_964462105.1 of Candidatus Woesearchaeota archaeon. GTDB lineage: Archaea > Nanobdellota > Nanobdellia > SCGC-AAA011-G17 > CAYRAU01 > CAYWWS01. The sequence continues at coordinate 6,324 of CAYWWS010000009.1, read as the reverse complement.
GTTATCCCATTATGCCTAAGTGCGTCTAAGAATGATGCTTTTGGTGATGGCATTGGGTCTGGGACTGCATCAAAGAAGTATGCTCTTATCAGTTTTCTGTTGTCTGTCAGTTTGTCTTTTAGTTTTATGTAGTCTATATGATATCCTAGTTCTTGGGCAGATTTCATTATGTTTCCACCATCTATAAATATCATAATACGTTCATCAATAATAAACACCCCTACAAATAGATACGAGTATTGTTTATAAGTATTCTTATAATAAAAAAACTAGAGTACCTTAAGACCAATTTCTTTTATTCTTTTATTTATTGTGCAAAACAACCCTTTATTGTGCAACCAATCACTTTTTATGTTTTATTGTGCAAAGCTTGTTTATCGCTCAATAAGGAAATTAATTCCGATACTGTATAACCTATCAATAAGCTGGAAGCAACATCGGTTAAGTAATGCTGGTTAAGATAAATTCTAGTAAATAATATCAGAAAGGCAAAAACAAGCCAGGCGTAGCCAAATTTAAATCCATACCTGAAGGCAAACGGCAATGCTGTAAAAGCAGATACTGTATGCCCGCTTGGAAAACTCTTAAAGTCATCACCAATCGGCCTTTCTCTTGCTATTAAACTCTTTAAAGTATAAGTAATTAGTAATGTAATAGCAAAGATCAACCACATCCTAAATATCTTACTTCTATCTTTAATAATAAACAATAATGTTAGAAAAGGTATTATGATATAACCAGAACCGAAATAAGTGATTACTTGCAATATATAATTTAATGTCTGATTTTGATTCTTTATGAAGAAACTGGCTATTTGATTATCAAAAATTATTCCTAGCAACAATAAAATTATTCCTGTAGAGATAATTACAATCTGTTTTTTCATGATGGGATAGGTAATTTATAGTTTAAATAATATGTGTTAATTAGAAAAGTATATATAGCAATATTTAATTACACTGCTATGAAAAGAATTTTTATCAGTCTATTGATATTAACTATTTTAACAATAAGCGGCTGTTCTCAAAAGCAGGAATCAACACAAGCTCAGACAGATTCGAACACTATAATAATAAAGGATTTTGAGATTAATCCTAATGTTATAACTGTTAA
>CAYWWS010000009.1:0-5201 GCA_964462105.1 Candidatus Woesearchaeota archaeon | reverse complement strand
TTTTATCAGTCTATTGATATTAACTATTTTAACAATAAGCGGCTGTTCTCAAAAACAAGAATTAACACAAGAGCAAACAGATAATACAATAATCATAAAAGATTTTGAGTTTAATCCTAATGTTATAACTGTTAACCTAGGAACTACTATAACCTGGATAAATCAGGATTCAGCCCCCCATACAATTAAGTTTAGCAATTCTGAATCTCAAAAATTAAACAACGGGGATTCGTTCAAATTCCAGTTTAATAATAAAGGAACTTATGATTACATTTGCGGCTTACACCCATCAATGAAAGCTAAAATAATTGTAGAATGAAAATAAATATCAAAAATTTGATTCTTATCTTCTTATTAGTATTATCAATAATCCTTGTATTTTCCCTCATAGATTACTTAATTCATGCATTAAATGCTGAGTATGATGTGCCATCAAGATATTTTCAGAACAAAGTAATATATGGTACAATAGTCGGATTTCTGACATTCTTATTCATTGGCAGAAGAAAAGCCATTACAAAGGCATTGATATTATCTGCTGTAATAAGCATTTTATTGCAAGTACGTTATTTCTTGGAAGGTTATCCAAAAGACTTTGTGTTCTTATTTTTAGCTATCCATTTCTTAATATTATTTGTAATATCATCAATAACGTTCAAGATATTGGAAAAAAAGAAGATAAGATTATAACTAATTTCTCTTTAAATGGCTGTAAATAAACCAGATTATGAACATTACTAATAGTATTATAATTACAATATCAATCAGTTTTGAATAATCATGAACAATCTGCCAATTCTCCCTTAACATTACACCAAGATAAACAAGAAATGAATTCCATATAGCCCCTCCCAATATTGTATATAAAATAAATTTCTTAATATTCATCTTGCCCATGCCGGCAGGTATTGATATTAGATGCCTTACAACAGGAATAAATCTGCTGATAAAAATTGTTTTACCACCTTTGCTTCTAAACCATGATTCTGTCCAGATCAAAGTTTTATTATCCAAAAGAAAGTATTTGCCAAATTTATTTATGAAAGGATAACCGCCATAATAGCCAATGTAATAAGAGATTAAAGATCCTAAAATGGTCCCCAGAGTGCTGAAAATAATTACTAAAAACCATGTAAACTGATTTTCAACTATCAGGAAACCAGCAAATGGCATGACTAATTCAGAAGGTATTGGAAGAATCATGCTTTCAAAAGCCATCAAAACTGTCAAGGCTAAATATCCAAAAATGCTTAAGAACTTTACAATTATTAAAGATATGAATTCAAAAATCATAGATTAAATATAAAGCATTTAATATAAAATATTATTGATTTCTAGTTTTGAAATACTAATAAATCATCTCTTGTCAGTTTCTTCTTGGTCTTTAATTTCTCTTCAACTTGTCTGGTCAATTCTTCTAATTTTTTAGCTTGTTCTTCTTTCTTAACATTTCTAATTTCCAGGTCATCATTTGACAGTTTTCCTTTTACACTTCTTATAGAGTTTAGCTTTTCTTTTAACTGGTTATTAAGATTAAGAAACTCTTGCTTCAAAAACTTGAACTTATCAAAGGCCAGATGGCCCTCCTGCCTTAAGCTGTTAATCTGCTTGGATAACTCCAAGAATAAGCTGAAATCCTTATCTTCCTTATACAATGCTTGCAGTTTATTATGGGATTCATCAGCTTTTTTCTTTTTATCTCCCAATTCATTTGATATTAATCTAATTTCATCCAGTAATTTAACTAATTCTGAGCTTTTGCCAAAGTTTTCCTTTAATTTTTTTATTTTCTTCATTAATCCTTTCTCTTTGTCTAGAGACATTACTTCTGTTTCTATCTTGGTTTCTAGTAATCTGATTTGTTCCTTAATAATTTCAGGATCCTGCTTAATTCCTAGCTTAACGAATAAAGATTTTTTCTTAGAATTCAAATCCTTAATCTTGATGACTAGCGCCTGAACTTCTTTGTTATATTTATCACGCTGCTCTCTAACAGATTTTAAGCTAATGCTGGTTTTATCTTTTTTATTTTTGATATTTCTTAACTGTTTAATTAAAGGCTCTAATTTATTTTTAATATCTTTATATTTTCTAAACCATGATTCTTTTTCATCGTTGATATTGTTTAGCTTGTTTTTAATGCCAGAAATTTCTTTAGATAAATCATTTAGATTTTTCTTTAGAGATGTTTTTTCTGTTGATGCTAACATGGTTTAATTTTTTCATTTAAAAAATAAAAAATTTAACCAAAGAGTGCTGAGAGTCCTGCTGCAGCTGCGCCTTCATCAACTTTCTTCTCTTCTTTCTTCTCTTCTTTCTTTGCTTCTACTGCTACTACTGTTGCAACCGGCATTGCAGCTTCCTTAATTGCTGATTCTATGTCAACGCCGTCTAAAGCAGCCACTAATGCTTTTATCTCTGCGTCGCTTTTGTCAATACCAACAGAATGTATAACCTTTCTTACATTCTCTTCATTAATCTGCTTTCCTGCTTTGTGCAAAAGCATAGCAACGTATACTAATTCCATTTTACCTCCTATCACTTTCCTGAATATTTTTATCTTTCATAGCATTAATTATTTCCTGAGCTTTTCTTGATTCTTCTTCACTATAACTGGCTTTCTGCATGTTTAATCTTGATATTTCTTCTCTTGTTTTTTGTTTAGGCTCTTCTTTTACTTCAATTTTTTCTTCTTTAGCCTCTTTAAAATCAGGTTTATGCTCTTTCTCTATTTCAATGTTTTCAATATGTATCTTGTTCCCAAGAACGTTAGCAGCAAGGTATGCCTTGCTTAATAATGGTCTTATAGTTTCCTTGTTTGGATAGCCAATGGATAAAGCTAAAGCCAAGGATTCTGAACTATATTGCTTTATTAATTTAATATAAGTTTGTTCATCAACTTCCAAGACTGATTTTACAAATATTGTCCCGTTATCGTAAACAGCCATCAAATTCAACCCAATCTCCATTGGCTCAAAGCCAAGTTTACTCAGGATATCCGCTAATTTCGGGCTTATAACCTGACCTGTTTTTACTACAGTCGAATCTTTCTTGATAGCTACTTTTCCAGCTTCAACTCCTGCTAAAATTCCTACCTGGCCTAGTTCTCCAATAATCGGACCTGGTGGAAATTCAGTTGGGCCAGCAGGAACTATAATATCGCTTGGAGAAATTTGTCCGGCTTTTGCCTTAACCATGCTCTTGCTTTTCTTAATTATCTTAGCAAGCTTGAATGGATCCTTGTTTGTAAATAATAAAGCTGGAATACCTTGTTCCAGGTAAGGCAATAATGATGATAAATCCTTTTCATCCTTAATTTGATTGAAGGCTAACTTGATTAATCTTTTTTTAGTAATCCTGATAAGAACATCGCTTCTTAGTTGAGCCTTCATCTTCTGCAATTGAGCTGCTGGCAAACTAAGTAAGTTGATTATTCCTATAATTGGGTATTTCTTGATTAAACTAACTAACAAGTTTAATTCTTCTTTTTTCTTTTTAGAGATATGCGCTTTCATTTTTCTACTTTTACTATTTCTTTTAATTTTTCTTTTGAAACCTTGCCGATAGTAAATGGCTTATCCATTGTAAGTTTAATTTTAATATCTTTAATGTTTTTGTCTTCCTGAGGCAAGCTATGGGTTACAGAATTATAGATTGTCATAAAGTTATCAATTAACTCATCATCTTTCATTGATTCCTTGCCAAAAGTGGCCTTTATTATTGGCTCTTTATTAGTTCTTATTCTGATTAAATTCTCCAGTCTTGGTTTTAATAAAGCCAGATTAGCATCCGGAGAGACGATGCATCCGGATTTAGGATTCGGCATCTTTCCCTTTGTTCCGAGGATTCTACCAAAAGTTCCTGCTATCTTGGGCATCAGGTTTGCCTGGGCAATAAAGAAATCATAATCTTCTGCTAGTTTTTTTATTGAAGCTTTATTGTTTTGGTAATCCTGGAAGTCTTCTTCCTTGATTACTTTATCGAATATTTTAGCTTGTTCAGCTAACTGTTTGCTAACCAGGGCGCATATTTTTAATTTTCTTCCACGGCCATGAGGCAAGACAATGAAATTGTCTACGTTATGTTCTGGTTTCTTTAAATCAATATGTGTAAGATTAATAATTAAATCAAAGCTTTGAGTGAATTTTCTTTTCTTAGAATTCTCTCTTACAAGTTTTATTGTGTCTAATATTTGCTTTTTATCCATAAACTCTCCTACATAAAGTAGTTCTACGAGTAGATGTGATGAAAGATGAAAGCTATTTAAATATTTCTATCATAAAGTACATTATGGATCATGAAGATGCAAGGCGATTAAGAGGATGTCTAAGCCGCGGATTAACTTGTTATGTAGAAGCTACTAAAGAGACTCGTCAGACTACAAGAAGTGTAGATGGAATTACGGGCGGGTTTAGTATACAAGAAGGCGCTGAAGGTAAAGTAATGTCTGTAAGATTTTTTGATTCAGAAGATAAATGCGCCGCTTTTTCACTAATTGTTGAGTGGCTGCCTGGATTTGCTCTAGGATATGCTAGTACTAATGCGCTTGGTAGTTACGATGAAGTTTATGGATGGCGGCGTAGAGAAGTGATAAAGAGATTAAGACTTGGAAGAACTGTATACCCACCAAACCCGAATCAATTAGAATTAAAATTTTCTTGAAACGATCTTTGACTATCTTTTTATAGACAAATCTTTATATAACCCGATTGAAAATACCCTAATATGGTATGGAGTTTAGTTAAAAATGGACAAAATCTGCCGCCTTTAATGTTCTCTAATGGCAAATCGCAAGAAGATATAGTAAAAGAGGTTATTGAAGCAATTAAACAAGGACATAAGCTAATCTTTATAAAAGGCGTTTGTGGCACTGGGAAAAGTGCAATTGCACTAAACCTAGCCAAAGAAATTGGAAAAACTTCCATTGTTGTTCCTATTAAAAGCCTACAAAAGCAGTATGAAGAAGATTATACCTATGATTATAGTATTTTAAAAGATAACAATGAAAAGCTGAAGATAAGGCTGATAACTGGAAGAAACAATCATAAATGTATTTTTAAGAAAGGATGCAGGGCTGATAATACTAAATTACCTTGTTCTATTGAAATCAAAGAAGAAAATATGAACGATTTAATCGAATATATTAAAATGAATCCTTCTTACGAAGAAGGTGATATTCCAGATATAAAATATATAGGGAG
>CAYWWS010000008.1:12309-12587 GCA_964462105.1 Candidatus Woesearchaeota archaeon | reverse complement strand
GTTTTAATGGCTAGATCAGGTTCTGTTGGCAGTTTCTTAAATTTAGCCCAGATGAGTGCATGCGTAGGCCAGCAGGCTATAAGCGGCAAGAGGATAGAAGTTGGCTATAGAGGAAGAACTTTGCCATTCTTCAAGACAAATGATTTAACAGCAGATGCTAAAGGTTTTGTTGGTCGCGGTTATAAATCAGGACTAAAACCATCTGAATATTTCTTCCATGCAATGACTGGTAGGGACAGCTTAATGGATACGGCATTAAGAACTCCAAAATCAGGTTA
>CAYWWS010000008.1:8151-12237 GCA_964462105.1 Candidatus Woesearchaeota archaeon | reverse complement strand
TTGCAAGATTTAAAAGTGGAATATGACTTTACTGTTAGAGATGCTAATAAAAGAGTTGTTCAATTCAAGTATGGCGAAGACTGCATTGATGTAAGCAAGAGCGAAGGCGGCATTATTAATGTTGAGAGAATAGTTAAAGAGGTAGCTAAAAATGTCTAAAAAATTTAATTACGAAGATTATGGTATACCAAGGTATTTGTTTGACAAAGCTATTGAGAAATGCAGGGATTCTAAGTTAAAGGAAGACCAAGTAGAAGAGGTTTTGTCAAGAGTGCAAAAAGAATATGAAAACGCTAGAATAAATCCTGGAGAAAGTGTCGGCGTCGTTGTTGCTGAAAGCTTTGGGGAACCAGGTACGCAGATGAGTATTCATAAAAGTGAAAGAATTATTATTAAGATAAATGATAAAATAAAAATTGTAAATATTGGGGAATTTGTTGATTCATTAATTAAGCTTAAGGGATCTTTAAAGTTAAATGACCATTCTGAAGTATTACCATTAAATGACTTTGAATTTTATGTTCCCAGCATAAATGAAGAAGAAAAAATAGAGTGGAAAAGAGTATCTGAGTGCAGTAGGCATAAGCCCATTAAGAATTTAATTAAGTTAAGAACAGCCTCGGGAAGAGAGATAATAGCTACAGATAACCATTCCTTTGTAACTAGAAAGAATAATTCTATTGTGAAAATAAAAGGCTCCGATCTAAATGTAGGCAGTAGAATACCTATCCTAAACAATTTTATTACAGAACCACAAAAAATGTTAGATGTTACAGATTTCTTAGATAAAAATTACATTTTTGAAGATGAAAACGGATTTTTAGAGACTAAACACAACGCAAAGCCAATCCCAAGATTTATTGAGTTAAATAAAAATACTGGTTGGTTTATCGGAGCTTATTTGGCAGAAGGATCCGCTTTAGTAGGAAGCACTTCTATTTCAAACTTAAATGATGATTATATAAATAATGCAAAAGTTTTCTTTGATAATATGAATTTGGATTATATTGAAGATTTTCACCATAGAGGTTTTGCTTTTAGCAGAGACTTAAAGGTTAACTCCACATTATTATCGAGATTTATTATTTCATCTTGTGGCAACAGATCCGATTCAAAAAGAGTTCCGGAATTTGCTTACAACGCAAGCAATGAATTTGTTTCTGGATTACTAAGGGGTTATTTTGATGGTGATGCTAACTTCCATGTTTCTAGAAAAATGATTAGGGTGTCTTCTAATTCAAGGGAATTAACCGATGGAATTGCTTTGTTACTGTCAAGATTCAAAATTTTTTCATATAAATTAAAAGATAAGAAGGGGCAGTATTGGTTATTAATACCGTATAAATACGCTCCATTGTATTTAGTTAATATAGGATCAGATGTAGAATACAAAAGAAAAGACCTTGAAAGATTAGCTGAGCTAGCTAAAAAATTCTGGAATGAAAATTCCCAGGATTATACAGATATAATTTCTGGCTTTGGAAATATACTAGTTAATATTTCAAGAAAGCTTGGATTAATGAAAAGATATGTAAATAGCGCGACAAAAAGGCAAAAAATAGGAAGAACAACATTATTCAGGCATATAAAGAATTTTGAAAAAATCTCAAAAGAAAAAAATATCGATATTGCAAAAGAATTAGAAATCTTAAACAGGATGTTTAATTCAGATATAATTTGGGATGAAATTGTTAAGATTGAGGAAGTGAATTGTGCTGATGAATTTGTTTATGATTTAAGTGTTTCTGGACTGGAAACTTTTACAACATTTGATGGGATAATTACTCATAATACATTAAATGTTTTCCATTTTGCTGGTGTAGCAGAAATGGCAGTAAGCCTAGGCTTGCCAAGATTGATTGAAATATTTGATGCTAGAAAATCGCCTGAAAGCCCTAGAATGACAGTTTATTTGAAAAGAGGCTATGCTCGTGATATAAATGAAGTTAAAAAAGTAGCAGCCCAGATAAAAGAGACCAAACTATTGGATGTAGTTAGCGAGATCTCTATTAATCTTGTGAAATTAAGGATAGAATTAAACTTAAATAAGACTATAATGCGTGATTTAAGGATAAATGAAGCACAGCTTGTAAAGACCTTACAAGATAATTTTAAAGAGATGGATGTTAAAGAATACAAAGACTACATTGCAATAACTCCTGAATTAAAAGAAAATAATATCTCTGAATTGTATCAAATAAAAGAAAAGTGTAAGGATTTGCATGTAAAGGGAATAAAAGGAATAAGTCAGGTATTGCCAGTGAAACAGGATACAGAGTTTATCATTATGTGTAGTGGAACTAATTTAAAAGACGTTATTAAAATTGAAGGTGTTGATGAAACTAAAACAACAAGCAATAATATTTATGAGATTGCATCATTCCTTGGAATAGAAGCTGCAAGACAGGCAATCATTAATGAAGCAACTGAAGTCATTAAAAATCAGGGTTTGGATATTGATATGCGCCATATAATATTTTTGGCTGATGTTATGACACTATCTGGAAACATTAAGGGCATTACAAGAAGCGGTATTACAAGCGAGAAGGAATCCGTGCTTGCAAGAGCTATATTTGAAACACCTATTAAACATTTGGTTAATGCATCATTAGTTGGAGAAACAGATTCATTAAACTCTGTAATAGAGAATGTTATAGTTAATCAGCCAGTTCCGCTTGGTACAGGCTTGCCAGATTTAGTAGTTAAAATGAAAAAGGAAGAAAAATGAAGCATCTACAAGAATTAATCAAAGAGAAGAAATTAATTATAGGCACTGACAGGGTTTTAAAAATGCTGAAGAATGAGCAGCTAGCTAATATTTATCTAGCTAGCAACTGTCCGGAAACTGTAAGGCAAGACATCAAGCATTATTCCAAGATTTTTAATGTCAAAGTAGAGGAGCTTAAAGAAACTAATCAGGAACTAGGGGTTCTATGCAAGAAACCTTTTTCAATTAGTGTTGTAGGATGGTAGAGTTAGGAAAATACAATCTTGAAATCATTAATCATATTAACCTTTTTGAGACTCTTACTAAAGCAAGGGTCAAAGATTGTTTTATTGATGATAAAAATAGATTCGTCTTTATTGTTAATAAGGATGATATTGGAAAGGCTATTGGCAAGAATGCCAGTAACTTAAAGAGAGTCCAAGATTTATTGAAAAAAAGAATCAAAATAGTGGCCTTCTCAGATGATGTTAAAGAATTTATTAAGAGTTATGTTAATCCTGTTGAATTGGTGTCTGTTAATGTTAATGATAACATTGTAGAAATAAAAGCAAATGGTATTAATGCTAAAGGCTTGCTAATCGGCCGTGATAAGAAAAATCTGGAAACATTAAAACAGGTATTAAAAAAATATTATAATGTTGTAGATGTGAAGATTATTTAGTATGGAGAAAGTTTTATAAACATATATTTTGGGTTTATAACTATGGCAAACAAATCGCGTGGCTTAAATGCCGGCAAGAAATTAAAGCAAAGAAGAAAATCATCTAGATGGCACAATAAAAGGTTCATTAGAAGAATATTAAACTTAAAAGCAAAGTCAGATCCATTAAGAGGGTCATCTCAGGCAAAAGCTATTGTTCTTGAAAAAACACAAAGAGAAGCTAAGCAGCCAAACTCTGCTATGAGGAAGTGTGTTGTATGCCAGTTAATTAAAAATGGCAAGAAAGTAACTGCATTTGCTCCTAGAAATAATGCTATTAAAATGATAGATGAACATGATGAAGTTATTATAGAATGTATTGGCGGGACAAAAGGAAGAGCAAAGGGTGATATTCCAGGAATTAGATGGCAGGTTATCAAAGTTAATGATCAAAGTTTAGACGCTTTACTTAAAGGCAAAATAGAAAAAGGTAGAAGATAAAATGGTTGAAATAAAATTATTTAATAAATGGGACATTTCCAGCATTGAAGTTAATGATCCTGGCTTAAAACGTTATATTAACCTAAATCCATTACTAGTGCCAAAAACTCATGGCAGAAATACTAAAATGCAGTTCTGGAAAAGCAAGACTAATATAGTTGAAAGATTAATGGGGAAATTGAAAGTTCCAGGGCATAAAAGTAAAAAGCATAAGTTA
>CAYWWS010000008.1:0-8141 GCA_964462105.1 Candidatus Woesearchaeota archaeon | reverse complement strand
TAAGTTAACTTCCGGGCATATTGCTACCAAAGGAATTCATACTTAGAATCTGGTTAAAGATGCATTTGAGATTATTGAACAGAAATTAAATAAAAATCCGGTTGAGGTTTTTGTAAAGGCTATTGAAAATGCCGCGCCCAGAGAAGAGATTACAACAATCGAGTATGGTGGTGCTAGATACTCACAGGCTTTGGAATGCGCACCTCAAAGAAGAGTTGATGTAGCTTTAAGGCAGATGGTTCAGGGTGCTTATCATAAATGCTTTGACAGTAAGAAAGGAATTAAAGAAGCTCTGGCAGATGAGATAATATCAGCTTATCGCATGGAGCAAACAAGTCAGGCTATCTCTAAGAAATTGGAACTAGAAAGACAAGCTGATGCTTCTAGATAAAATTAAATAGTATTAATTCCATTAAATTTTAATGAAAATTAATGCTCCAATAGTTATAATTCTAATTTTAATTATAGTTTTTGTTGTTACAGAAATTAAAGTTGAGTTGACAGGAAAAGCAGTAGTAGATACAAGCAATATAGAAGAAACTAGCTATGTATATGGAAATGGATTAATTGCTAGTATTGATAAGGAAGGATTAAAGTATTATCACAATGATTTTCTTGGAAGTCCTAGTGTTATTACTGATTCTTCTGGAAATAAGGTTAGTGAGCAAAGATATGATGTGTTTGGTTCTTCATTACTTCCTGAGATTTCTAGGTTGGAGTTTACTGGGAAGGAATTAGATGATGATACTAATCTTCATTATTTTAATGCAAGGTATTATGACAGTAGCGTCGGTAAATTCACAACTCCTGATACTGTTAAAGGGAAATTAAGTAATCCTCAGTCATTGAATCTTTACACTTACACTCTAAATAATCCTTTGAAGTATGTTGACCCTAGCGGGAATCAAGAAAAGCCTAAATTAGTTTTGAATCATAAAAGTGATTTTACAATGACTGGTAAAAACACAGCAACAATTACTTTTGAGATGATTGTTAGACCATATGTTAGAGAACCAACAAGATCAATAAGAATAAGTTCAGTACAACGCTTAATTGACGAGTTCTTTGATGAATTTATAAATTTACAACCAGACTCTCTTTTTTTAAAAAGTGGGCAACTTATAGATGAGTTTAATAGAAGATTATTTGGTGAAAATAGGGGTGAATTGCAATATGAACTTCATGGTAAATTAAGCGATTTAGATCCAAGCAAATACCCTAAGTTTAGAGAAGATAACGGTAGAAAATATGTGCTTTATGAAGTTGTTCAATCCCTGCAATCTTTAAAGACTAGCGACAATCCAGAAAACGATTTTAAAGGAAGGATATTTACAGTATTTACTAATACTGGGGAACAAATTCCATTAAAAGACTATCTTAATGAAAAAAAGGTTGTAGATACTATAAAAGGTAACTTACTAGATGTTAAGCACATATCTATGATTACAAATGCTATTAAATTTAAGTCAACTGAAAAAGCAGATTCAACAAATGTAGCCCAGGGATATGTATCAGTAGGTGAAAACTTATTTTATCTTCCAGTAGAAAGCGCCACTCAAGTTGTCAGAAATTTATTAAGTCAGTAATGTAAGATTAAGGAGAATTACAGAAAAGCTTAAAAACGATAAAATAAACTTAACATTAATGTTTAACAAATACAAATTTATAGCTATTTTAGCAATTTTATTTATAATTATAATATTACTTATTAGTTATTTTAATGTTAATGAAATAACACCGACACAATTAACAGATTATAATTTAGTTACAGCTTCATCTATTTGGGACAATAAACCATTACTTAAATTGATTCCTAAAGAACAAAAGGATAAAGAAATTATTAAATTTATCGAGAATCTCCTATTATACAAAGAATATAAAGATGAAATAAATGAAACGATATTAATAAACATAGTCGGTAAGGGTTCGGATTTAATGTGGGTGGTAGATGAAGACTGTGCAGGTACGCTTACGCGAGAAGAATTATTGAAATCTTATAGAGAACTGGCACGTAGAACAGACGCAATTCCGCCATATCTACCAACTGATGTAACTTACATAATAGCAATAAATCCTACTTGCTGGAATGTTAATTTTGGAAAGGACTATTCATTTAATGATAATTACTATTTTAGGGAAGCGATCTTACAACATGAAATATTTCATGTCGTATTACTTTCAAAAAAATTTATTCAAGAAGATGAATCAAATTTATTTAGTTACTCTGAGGTTATTGTTGAAACAACATCAGAAAGGATTGATACAATAGGTCGTACTCTACAAGAAATTTATGCTTATAATATGGGTATTAATTATATGATTAAGCAGTATGGTGCTAAGAAGGTAGCCGGAAATGAAGATTTATATAAAGTTTTTAAGTTTTTATATGAAAATAAAATAAAATATGGTCGTGGTCTAATACTAAGTCAAGATTCACCACTTAAGTTTAAGAGAGAAGGGAATTTTGATCCTAACAAATATAATATTATTGCTATAGCTTTAGAAGCTAGAAGAAATTATGATGAAGTCGAGGCTTTGAGAAAATGAAAAAATTGATTTTTATTGTCCCATTTATAATATTATTACTTATTATCCGCGTACCAGCATTTTCGAACCCAGTGGAAAAAGATAAACAATTATCTTTATTCTCAATTTCTACAAAAAATATAGTTTTACATACTTCTCCTAGTAGTGGTGTACCAGCTAGCTATTATCAGCTAGATGCAAACTCTCAAGAAGTTTTGACTAACATTATATTAGCTATAGATAAATACCTTGGTGAGTATATAGAATATGTAGAGATGAATTATGGAATAATAAGCAATCAAGTTTCTATTGTTGTTCCACCTCCAAATACACCATTTTATCGTTTTGAGGTACATATAGGTTCTGGTTCAGTAACAGTGTCACCCGGTATACTTGGAGAAGATCATTTATTTATACCCGCGACACTTATACAAAACTTTTATAATGACCCAGCCAAGTACACAGCTGGGGTATTTTCTGAAATAACTGCTGCAACAGCTAGTAATGTATTTGATGTTGTGAAATCTGAAGCCTCTGGTTCTAGAGAAGCATCTTTAAATCTTAAAGGTTATCTAAATGTAACGGAGATTGGATACTCTGCCTTAAATGACTTGAACCATGAAAGATACATGTTAGAATTAAACCTTTTAGGTGAGGTTACAGTTTTATATGCATCACAAGAATCTGACAACGAGAAAAAGCAGAAATTAATTGATATATACCAATCTAGAGGTAATGAATTATTACAACTATTGTCTATTAAACACCAACCAATTATTCCAGATACCACTATCTGGCAAAAATCTTATGAAATAGCTAATGAAAAAGGTATCTCAAAAGCTACTGCGCCTGGTGGTCGCACATATTTAATGCCTAGACTGCCTGCATTCGAAGATTTAATAGAATTTCTTTATAGAAAAGAATAAATTTATTTCTTGACAGCAATCTCAATTACATCTCTATGCTTTAATTTATAATCCTTGCCAACCACTCTTTTATTTTTAACATCTATTGCTTTAATAAAATTATTCCCGATGTCTGTATGCAATGCATAAGCAAAATCTAAAGCAGTTGCATCTTTCTTGAGTAGGAAACAATCTGGGAGAATCCTGCCTTTGCTATCTTCTAATTTATTTACTCCACCCGGAAATATTGCTATATAACCTAATAATTCAAATACAGCTTTGTCTAGGGTTTCTTGAACACCAGTGCTTCCGTATTCTTTTAATATGTTTTCTTTAATAAATTGCAAGGCTTTTTTCTGTTTGTCATTTAATTTAGATTCATTTAAAATTTTGAAATCATTGCTTCCAGGGATATAATCAATCAAGTTAGATTTGGCAGCTTCTTTTAAAGCAACTTCAGATTCAGCTGAGCAGGGAATTATTATATAATCTTTAAACTCTTCTTTAACTCGGTCAAAATTTAATCTGCTTCCAGGTACATCAATCTTATTAGCAGCTATTATAGTTGGTTTGGTTAATTTTCTTAGTTCTTTAGCTAATTTAAATAAATCCTCTTCGCTCCAATCAATTGGATGATGCACCAAGTTTAAATCTCTAATGCAATCCTGAACCATCTCTTCTGTGACTTTTAGCCCAGATAGTTGTTTAGCTAGTGCTTTCTTAACATCCTGATTCTCCTGTTTTATTGTCCTGGCAAATTTCTCCCAGCCCTTCTTTAAAATTCCAAGATACCACATATCTAACTCATATTCCAAGAATTTAACGTCTTTTCTGGGGTCATGGGTTAAAGCTGGAACAGATTCTCCTTTTTCATTTGTGCTGCCGGAAATGTCAACAATATGAATTAGAACATCAGCTTGCCTTAAATCATCAAGAAACTGATTACCTTTTCCTTTTCCAAGATGGGCATCTGGGACTAGCCCAGCAACATCCAATAATTCAACAGGAACAAATCTATAATGATTCAAGCAATATCCTTTGCTTGGATTACATTGAACATTAAATTCTTTGTCAACGCATTCCAGCTTGACGTGACCAGCCCCTCTATTTGGAGCTATTGTTGTAAAGGGATAGCTAGCTATTTCTACATCTGCTAGAGTCATAGCTTTAAAGAATGTTGATTTTCCTGAACTAGGCTTACCAACCAATCCGATTAACATTGCTCTCCTTCTAATGTTATAATAATATCTTTTCTATCACTTATTAATCTTTTAGACGTTAGTTGTCCACAAGCAGCTTGGATATTGCCTCCATCTGTAAAATAAATCTCAGGATAAACGTTTTCTTCATTAAGATATTTAATAAATTGAGTTTTGTTTTTGCTTTCTTTTATTCCTAGATTAACATCATGATATTGATTAATCTTCAACTTTAGTCCAGCTTTCTTAATTAATTTAGCTAGATCAATGGCATGTTGCATACTATCATTTATATTATCAAAGATCAAGTAGTTTAAGTCAACCTCTTTTCCTACTTTTTCTTGATAATCTTTTAATTTTTTAATTATAACGTCCAAATCTTCAGTGAAAGGGATTAATTTTTTTCTTTCTTCATTGTAAGGGCTATGAAGTGAGAACTGGATCTTTGGTTTTATACTTCTGATTTCTTTATCATTGATAAGCAAATCCAGTTTGTCAATGGATTTGCCTGATACAGATATGGCAAAATAACAACTAGGTATATTCTGATTTAGGAATTTAATTACGTTTATTATTGCATTTAAATTTAGCAATGGCTCACCGCTTCCCATAAAAGAAATTAAAATTCTTTTATTAGAATTTAAAAGATCTTTGTCTTTAATTATATAATTTACCATATTAATTATTTCTTCTTGATTTAATTTTCCAAAATAAGAAAGCCCAGAAGCGCAGAACTTGCATTTTATTGGACATCCATACATAGTTGACAAGCAAATTATATGTTTTTCCTCCCTATTAATGTAAGTAGATTCCACAGTCTTGCCATTGTTCTCAAATATGTATTTGGTAGTTGGATAATTATCTTCTGAATTTAATTTATCAATGCATTTCATAAGGTAATAAACTTAAACAATAAATAAAAACCTATCGTTTTATTCTAATAAGAGCAACAGACACATAACTAGTATTCCAAAAACAAATAAAACAAGCTGGATTATTGAATTTTTAATCTTTACTTCTTTATGAAGCTCAGGTATTAAATCAGAACCAGCAATATAAATGAAACTGCCCATTGCAAACGGAATTAAAAAATTTGTTAAACTTCCAGTATAATTGCTTATGGTTAAAGCTATAACAACACCAATAACAGCAGTTAATGCTGTAATAAAATTAAAAAACAAGGCCTTGCCCTTAGAAAATCCACCGTGTAATAAAACTCCAAAATCCCCCATCTCTTGAGGTATTTCATGTAGGATAACCGCCAAGGTTGTAGCCATTCCAACTGGTATATTAATTAAATAGCTTCCAGCTATTATTAAACCATCTATAAAATTATGAATGCAATCACCAACCAAATTCATTATGGCATAAGGATGCGGATGATTCTTTGTTGTTGGCTGATGGCAATGCCTCCAGTGGATAATCTTTTCTATGATGAAAGAAATTACAATTCCGCTTAAAATAAATATTGATATACTAAGCGTAATTCCAGACTTTTCAATAGCTTCAGGCAGTAGATGAATGAAGGCATCCCCAAGCAAAGCTCCTGCTGCAAAGCTAACCATATAAATTAAAATTTTCTTTAAACGTTCAGTTTCTATGTAAACTGTTAGCACTCCTATAAGAGAGATGATACTGACTATTATTACACTTATTAATGAGTACAACCATATATTATGCATTTTTCCTCTTTTTTAGATAAAGATATGATCCCAGCCCAATTATAATTATTAGTATTATAATAATTGGTATATTGCTAGTTAATTTCCCATTGTTATCACTTATAACCTCGCCTGTTAATGGGGTATTAACATTTTGCTTTAGTTCTTCTTGATTCATTGTTTTATTAACCAAATTTTCCTCTAAATCTTGCGTTTTAATATTTTCAGATTGATTTATTGCTACTGGTTTCTCTTTACTATTAGAACCTCCACCAGATCCGCCTCCTGAACCGCTATTAGGCTGGCTTGTTTGTTTAACATCCCCAAATAATCCATAAATGCTGAAATGGTTTACAATTACTTCCACATAATTTTCGTCTTTATTTATTGTTGAGCTTAAGTATGTCCAATTAGTATCATTGTAATAACCAATTTTTAAACTAGATTCATCAATATTCAGATTATTTAATAATTCATCATTGTAATAAAATCTTAATGTCGCATTAATTAAATTGTCCTTAATAGAATCATCAACAGTAATATTCTTGAAAATATTTAGACTATTATTATAATCAATGTCTTCTATTTTAATTAAAGCGTTATAAACATTATTGTTAGTTATTAAATTAATTAATACATTGCTGCTATTTATTACAGTTTTATTATCTTTGACTATGTTAATATAACCTAAATTATTTATTTCATAGTAAACTGGAACATCCTTATTATAATTAAATGTAAAATTATAAAAAGTAGAATTTTCATTAGGTAAACTTATCTTAAATCTTATTTTATTAGTGTACTGCATGTTTAATTCATTATTTAATATTAAAACCCAAGTGTTACCAGAATCTGTGCTATAATAATATGAAACATTTCCATAAGAATTATAACTAAATGAGCCACTAGAAATATTCTGACTTAATTCAATGTCGTTTGTTGTTATAGACTCATTGTAAGAGTAGCTGATATTTATTATGCTACGCTGACTTAAGAATGTATGCGTTGCGTTAATGTAATCTAGCTTAGCATTTCCAACAAGGTTAAACCACTCTTTAGGCGTGTTTAGATTTGTTATGGTTATATTATACCAACCAGCCTGGCCATTATAATCGATTAGCCCGTAATTATCTTGACTGCAGATTGTGCTTACATCGCATAAATAGTAAGTTGAAGGATTTCCAGTTATATACAGATTAATTATATCATTATTGGCAAGGTTATTATTAAATTTAATATCTAATAGTTTATTATTGTTAGTATCAATTAAATTCCCGTCTTTTGAATCTATTTTATTTAATTTATCAGTAGGATTATAATAAGAATAAGCTAGAGCCCCTTTGGATGAAGTGATGTAGTCAATTTTAATCTGTCCTGGAATATTAATATTAAACATCTTCTTGCTGGATTCGAGGTTTGACATAGTTAGATTATATTGTATTTCTTCTGAACCATTATAATTAATTAATCCATAGCCGGGACTAGAGCATTGCTTATTAATATCACACAACCATAAATCTCCTGGACTACCAGATTTAATTAATATAGTAATAAAATCATTATTGCCAAGCTGATTCTCAAATATTACATTAAAAATATTACCAGATTCAATTTGGTGGTTTTTATTGTCATCTTGATTAATTTTGTCCAATATATCGCTAGGGTCAAAAAGGGCTTTTTCAATTTGATAATAAGAATAATTTTGTTCAGACCAGGTAATAGTGTTTACTACCGGTTTTAATTTGAATTCACCATTACTATTATTTATTAAGTTATTATCATAATTTAAATTAATGCTTTCTGAATTTAAACTTAAATCTACAAATACATTACCTGTTATGCTTGGTTTA
>CAYWWS010000007.1:9880-13724 GCA_964462105.1 Candidatus Woesearchaeota archaeon | reverse complement strand
TGTGGGTAGAAGTTGAAGCTGAAAAAGAATTAAAATTTAATTCCAAAAAAGATATAGAAAAATACGGCTTGGCTAACTTTTCAAGCTATTGTAAAGAGAGAGTTAATAAATTTTCTAAGATTCAAACTGAACAATCCATAAGACTCGGCCAATGGATGGATTGGGACAATTCCTATTATACTATGTCAGATGTTAATATTGAATATATCTGGCATTTCTTAAGAAAATGTTATGAGAAAAATTGGCTTTATCGTGGTTATAAAGTAATGCCTTGGTGTACACGATGTGGGACATCATCTTCGCAGCATGAAATGGCAGATTCTTATAAAGAAATTTCTCATGTTTCAGTATATTTGAAATTACCAATTAAAAATAGAAGTAAAGAATATTTGTTAGTTTGGACAACAACCCCATGGACTTTGACATCCAATACAGCTTTAGCAATTAATCCTAACCTAGATTATCTTAAAGTTAAGAAGGATGGAAATCTTTATTATATAAGTAAAAAAACAGTTGAAAATGTTCTCGGAAAAGATTATGAGACAATAGAAGTAATTAAAGGTAAAAAGTTAGTTGACTTGGAATATCTAGGTCCATACGATCATTTACCAGTTCAAAGGGAGGTTAAACATAAAGTTGTTGTCTGGAAAGATGTTGGAGAAGAAGAAGGAACCGGGATTGTTCATATAGCTCCTGGTTGCGGCGAGGAAGATTATTTATTAGGCAAAGAAAAGAATCTAGCAGTTATAACTCCGATAGATGAAGACGGGTCCTATTTGAAGGGTTTTGATTGGTTAACTGGAAAGAATGTAAACAATATTACAAAAGACATTATTAATGATCTGGAAACAAGGGGAAAGTTATTCAAAACACAGCAATATAGCCATAGATACCCGCATTGCTGGAGATGCGGCGAACAACTTGTATTCAGGCTGGTAAATGAATGGTTTATTTCTAGCAATGAAATAAGGCCTTTAATGAAAAAAGCAGTAGAAAAAGTAACTTGGTATCCAGAACATTCGTCTAAATTAATGCAAGACTGGTTGAATAACATGGGTGACTGGTCTATTTCCAGAAAACGTTATTGGGGTTTACCATTGCCTATATGGGAATGCCAAGAATGTAGCAATTTAATGATTATTGGTTCTGTAAAAGAGATGAAAGCAAAAGCAATCTCGGGATTAAATCAATTGAAAGAATTGCATAGGCCCTGGATAGATAATGTTGTTTTAAAATGCGATAAATGCAAGGGCAAATCGTTCAGAGTCCAGGATACAGGTGATTGCTGGTTAGATGCAGGAATTGTTCCATTTTCAACTTTAAAATACTTAGAAGATAAAGATTACTGGAAAAAATGGTTCCCAGCGGAATTGGTTATAGAAATGAGGGAACAAATTAGATTATGGTTTTATTCAATGCTATTTATGTCTGTAACACTTGAAAATGTTACACCTTATAAAAAAGTTTTGGCTTATGAAAAGGTTAACGATGAAAAAGGGCAGCCAATGCATAAAAGCAAAGGCAATGCAATCTGGTTTGATGAGGCTGTTGAGAAAATGGGGGCAGATGTAATGCGCTGGATTTACGTCACACATAATCCGCATTTTAATTTGAATTTTGGTTATAAACAGGCAGCAGAAGTAAAACATATACTAAATACATTATTAAATATTAATTCTTATATAAAAGAGGCTTTAGCAATAAATAGATATAAAGAAATAAAACCAAAAAAGCTGGAGATAGAAGATAAATGGATTCTTTCCAGATTAGTAAATCTGAATAAGCAGGTTAGCTCTAATCTAGATGAATTAAAACCGCATTTAGCTTCTAAAGCTTTAGAAGATTTCTTTGTAAATGATTTGTCAAGAACTTATATCCAGATTGTAAGGGATAGAATCCAGAAAAATGGCGAGAACAAAGAAGCAGCCTTATACTGCTTAAATAGTGTATTAAAACATTTAATCTTAATGTTAGCACCTTTTATCCCATTTTTAGCAGAGTATTTATACCAGCAAGATAGAAAACTGGATTCAAAACTGCCAGAGAGCGTATTCTTGGTGGACTGGCATGAAGCGCATTTCAAGCACGATAAAAATCTAGAAACTAACATGAATATAGCAAAGCAAATAATTCAAAGCATCTTAGCTGAAAGAGAAAAACTAAATTTGGGTGTAAGATGGCCTTTAAGCGAAGCTGTAGTAACAATAGAAAATCTTGATTTAGAAGAATTTTCTGATATAATTAAGAATCAGACAAATATTAAAAAAATAAAGTTAAAAAAAGGAAAATTAAACATAATGTTAAACAAGAAGTTGAATCCCGAGTTAGAAAAAGAAGGTTATACCAGAGAAGTAATAAGAAGGATCCAGGATTTAAGAAAAAAAGCAGGTTTAAAGAAGCAGGATAGAATCATTTTAATGATAAATTCAGATTACAAACTAAATGATTCAGAGATAAAAGAACAATGCGGAGCAGCTGAAATTAAAAAGATAAATCCGAAGTTTAAAGATAGCTTTAAAATTAAAGAAAAAGCCTTTGAAATCGGATTTAATATTTTTAATGACTGATTGGTGATATCATATTCTTTATAAGTAGGTTTTATATATATTTCTATACATTTAAATATTTATTAAGATTAGGGGGTTAAACTATGGCTAATAAAGAAATTAAAATACAAAATATTGTCGCTTCTACATCTCTGGAGCATGATATACCTTTGATTAAACTTGCAGAGATGCTGCCGAATACTGAATATAGCCCTGAGCAATTTCCTGGTTTAGTCATGAGGATAAAAGATCCTAAGACATCAGCTTTAATCTTTAGCTCTGGCAAAGTTGTTTGTACTGGTGCTAAGTCAATGGCTAAAGTTAAGGAATCTGTTGATAAAATAATCAAAAATTTAGCAAAAATAAAAATAAGGATTAAAGTAAAACCAAAAATCATAGTTCAAAATATGGTTGCATCAGGTTCAATCTTTATGGATTTAAATCTTAATTCGCTGGCTATGAAGTTAGAAAATACTGAATATGAACCAGAGCAATTTCCAGGCCTTGTATATAAACTATCTGGAACAAGAGCAACATTCTTATTATTTAGCAACGGAAAGATTGTCTGCACAGGAACTAAATCTGAAACCAAATTAAGAGAAGCAGTAGATCAACTAATTGTCAATCTTAAAAAATTAAAATAAATCCTAATTATGGCTGATTTACAAGAGCAGATTGAAAAATTAAAGGAATTTATAGAAGTTAATTATAAGGATAAGCTTCATGAAATAATTAGGAAAGGAAAGAAAGCATTAAATCTGGATTTTCAGGAATTGGCAAAGTTTGACTTAGAACTGTCCGAACAGCTTATAGAATATCCTGACGATACAATCAGGGCTGCTGAACTTGCTATTGAGCAGTTTGACTTCAAAAAAGAAGATATCCGCGTAAGGATTTATAATATTTCAAAGAGCCAGAATATCTCAATTAGGAATATAAGAAGCAATCATCTTAACAAATTTATATGCCTAGAAGGCATTGTAAGAAGAGCGACTGATGTAAGACCGCAGGTTACAATAGCTAAATTTGAGTGTCCTTCTTGCGGTAATTCTATTACTATTCCACAAGTTGATACAAGATTCAAAGAGCCTACTCGATGCACCTGCGGCAATCGCGGTAGATTTAGATTATTAAGCAAGGAATTAGTTGATGTACAAGGTTTAACTATGGAAGAAGCTCCAGAATCTTTAGAAGGCGGAGAACAACCAAAAAGATTGAACATTTTCTTAAAAGAAGATTTAGTAGAGCCGATTATGGAAAAGAAAACAACGCCTGGGAGCAAGGTAAGGATTACTGGT
>CAYWWS010000007.1:0-9870 GCA_964462105.1 Candidatus Woesearchaeota archaeon | reverse complement strand
TGGTGTATTAAAAGAGGTTCCAATTCAATTAAAAACCGGAGCCCAATCAATAAGATATGATTTAATGATAGAAGCTAATCATATTGAACCTATTGAAGAAACATTTAGCGACATTGAAATAAATGAAGAAGATGAAAAAAAAATAAAAGAACTGGCTAAAGATCCGGATATATATCAAAAGTTGATTAAGTCTATTGCTCCGTCTATATATGGTCACGAAAAAGTTAAAGAAGCAATAGTCTTACAATTAATGGGTGGTGTAAAAAAACTAAGGGCAGATGGCACAATAACAAGAGGCGATATGCATATCCTTTTGGTAGGTGATCCGGGCGCTGGAAAATCTCAAATTTTAACCTTTGTTTCAAAAGCAGCGCCGAAAGCAAGATTAGTTTCTGGTAAGGGAGCATCTGGCGCAGGCTTAACAGCTTCTGTGGTTAAAGATGAATTCTTAAGAGGATGGGCTTTAGAAGCTGGTGCTTTAGTTTTAGCAAATGGCGGCTATTGCATGATAGACGAACTGGATAAGATGACAAATGAGGATAGAGCAGCAATGCATGAAGCCATGGAGCAGCAGAGAATCAGCATATCAAAAGCAAATATCCAAGCAACATTAAGGGCAGAAACCACTATCTTGGCAGCAGCTAATCCTAAACTTGGCAGATTTGATCCATATACTCCAATAGCAGGGCAGATAGACCTGCCTGCAACATTAATTAATAGATTTGATTTAATATTTCCTATAAGGGATTTGCCTAACCGGGAAAAAGATGATAAGATAGCTTCCCATGTTTTAAACCTACAACAAAATCCAGATAGCTTGACTGCAGAAATCCAAGTTGATGTGCTAAGAAAATATATTGCATATGTAAAGCAGAAAGTATTTCCTACTTTATCAGAAGCCGCTGTTGATGAGATCAAGAAATTTTATGTTGATTTAAGAAATATTCAGCAATTTGGAGATTCAGAGATCAAGCCGATACCAATAAGTGCCAGGCAATTAGAAGCATTAGTCAGATTAGCCGAAGGTTCAGCAAGAATAAGGCTATCAAAAAAAGTTTCAAGAGGAGATGCAAAGATTGCAATAGATTTATTAAAACACTGTTTGATGCAAGTCGGGTTTGACTATGAGACTGGAACTATTGATATAGATAGAATCTCAACAGGGATTACAGCCTCGCAGAGAAATAAGATAGTTGTTATTAAAGAAATTATTAATCTTTTAGAAGGGAAAGTAGGCAAGACAATACCATTACAAGATGTTATAGCAGAGGCTGCTGAAAAAGGAATAGATGAAAGCCAGGTTGAAGAGGTAGTAGAAAGATTAAAAAGGGAAGGAGAGATTTTTGAGCCAAAAAGGGGCTTTTTATCAAAAATATGACACCAATCAGAAATACAGCGTATAAGGTTTGGATTGCAGAATTGCATAATGGAACTTATGTAAAAAGAGAAGGTCAGTGGGAATCGAATTATGTAAAGATAGGTGAGTTAGAAATTTCCAGAGTTAATGTCATAGCTACAATAGTTCAAAAATATGAAAATGCAGAAAATAATTATTGTTCTCTAACGGTAGATGATGGTTCGGATACAATAAGAATTAAAGCTTGGGGTGAAGATACAAAGCTAATATCAAAATTTAATGTTGGAGATATCATCAAGATAATCGGTAAAACTAAGGAGTATAATAATGAAATTTATCTAATGCCTGAATTAGTTAAGTTGGTTGATGATCCAAATTGGATTTTAGTAAGAAAGCTTGAATTAATTAAAAAATATGGAAAACCTGGAAATATTGGATTAAAACAAGAAGAAAAACCTGAAATAGAAGATTCGAAAGAAGAAAGCAATATTATTGTGCATGAAGAAAAGCTAGGATTTGTTGATAAAAGGCAGGAAATATTAAAATTAATAGAGAAACTGGATTCTGAAGAAGGTGTGGATGAAAATAAGATTTTGATAGAATCTGATTACACTCAAAATGAAGTCAAGGAAGTGTTACAAGAACTTTTAAAAGAAGGGGAGATATATGAACTAAAACCTGGGAGGATTAAAATATTGCCATGAAATACGATTATGAAAAATTATTAGACATTGCTAGAAAAAATATACCTGAATCCATATTGGCTAGTGAAAGATTTGAAATGCCACAGGCAAATGGCCATATTGAGGGCAATAAGACAATAATAAATAATTTTTCGCAGATATGCGATGTTTTGAGAAGAGAGCCATCACATCTATTGAAATATTTACAAAGAGAATTAGCTGCACCAGCTGAGATTGATAAAAGCAGGTTAATCCTAGGGAGAAAATTATCTTCAAGCATAATAAATCAAAAAATACAGCAATATGCTAATGAATTTGTTTTGTGCTATGAATGCAAAAAACCAGATACTTTATTAAAAAAAGAGGGTAGAGTTTTAATATTAAAATGCACCGCCTGCGGGGCTAAACATCCAGTAAAGTCTAAAATCTAAAAATGGAAAATTTGGAGAAATTACGGACGCAATACGAATCTCTTAAGAAGAAGTTTGATCTGCCTAATTTCGATTATTTAAATTCAGAATTTGAAATAAGCGCAATAGATATAGACAAAGCGGGGATACTAACAAAAGCTATACTAAGGATGATTATGGGCAAAATTGCCTTATTTTTAAATTACTTGGATCCGATAATAAGCCCTAATCCACAATCATACCATTCAATGGTTGAACTAAACAATATTTCTAATGATGATAAACAAAAAATGCTAACTTACTATAAGTAATAGCTGGGGTGAAATAAAAATGGAAGCAACAATATTCCTAGATAAAATAACAGAAGCATGGGCAATAGAGAAACAAAGTGAAAAAACAAGTTATATGGGATAAAAATGTATATTAAAATTAATAATTTAGGCGATAGTGTGGTAGTATCATTATGCGATGAAGACTTAATTAATAAAACACTTGATGATGGAGTCTTGCAATTAAATGTTACCGAGCACTTTTATAAAGGGGATAAAAAACCAGAAGAGGAAATAATTAAAATTCTAAAAAATGCCGGTAATCTAAATATTGTCGGAGAAAAATCAATAAAACTAGCTTTAGAAAATAATATCATCCATAAAGACAGCATTATAAAAATAGCAAATATTCCGCATGCACAGGTAGTATCTATATGATCTATTCAAATGATAATTATTACGAGGCAATTCTTCAATTAAGACCTTATAACAAGCGTGTTCTTAATTACGTCAAAGAACAAATAAATCTTGATAAGAACGCATTAATCTCCAGAGAATTCAAAAAGAAGTATGGGGTTGATTTAAAGTTGACTTCAAAGTTTTTTGCTATGAGAATTGGCAGAAAATTAAAAAGCAGATTTGGCGGCACAATAAAGATTTCTAGAACATTATACGGTGTTCATAGGCAGACGAGTAAACGACTTTATAGGTTAACCGTGTGCTTTAGGTTGCCTGAACCAGTTAGAGAATAAAAAGCTTTATAAAATATTAATAAAGAATTCTTTTATGGATAACAAAAATAAAGGTAATGCAGAAGATGAACAATCAGAAGATTTTATCAGAGTTAAAGTACCGAGAGGCAAAGAGGTTATAGGAATTTTAGAACAGAGAATGGGCGGTTCCAGAACAAGGGTGCGCTGTTTAGATGGTACTACTAGATTATGCAGGATTCCAGGCAGATTAAAAAGAAAGCTTTGGATTAGGGAAGGCGATATAGTCTTAGTTGAACCTTGGGAATATGATAATGCTAAAGGCGATATAATTTTTAAATATAAACAAACACATATAGATTGGTTAAAAGCCAAAGGCTATCTTAAGAATATCGATGAATTCCAGGCATTTTAGATATAAATATTTAAATATTCCAATGCCTTATTATATTATATGAAAAGAGGAGCTGTACAATCTAATAAAAAAACAATCTATTTATTTATATTTTTAGTCATTGTTTTAATAGGTTTTATTGTATTTAATAATCTAAATGAGGACTACATCTTAATTACAGGCGATACAGCAACAACGCCCTGTACAAATCTTGGCGGTAAAGGTTGTACAAAAGCTTTAGATGCCGGAGAAATCCCGATTGATGATGGCAATTTCTGTTCAGGCTATTCAAATGATTTTTATAGATATTGCATAGCTTGTAATGAAGGTTATGTGTGGGTAAGAGAAAATAATGATATAATAAAAGGCTCATGCCAGAGAGTCAATGTTGTATAAATAGGTTATAAGTTAACACTTTTTTTATTATAAATTTATACAGTCTTTGTTTTATGAGTTTATGGTAAGGTATAAGTTTAGCATCATTTTCGAATTAGTGTAAAGTTCTTACTCAATGAATTAGCCAGAGTCCGTTTAACTCCGCTTCCCGATCAGTACGTTCTTTTTCTTTCCTTTTTAAGAAGTCTTGAATTTCTTCTATTCTTCTCTTAACAATTGGTATTTCTTTACTAAATCGAGAATCACGAGAGTCTATGATAATTGCTTCTGCTAGCTCGCTCTGATCATCAACTTCATAATAATTAATTGCCTGAATAAGGAAACTTAATTCTTTTCTTAGTAGGGTTTCTATTTCAGGCGGTTGATACTTTTTTTCTGAATACTTTTTAGTACCTTCTTCAGACAGGTATTTTCCAGATGCATAATCATGATGCAATCTTGCCGCCTCGTTACTAAATAAAATTCTTACAAAAGAACCCATTTTAACAATTCTATCCCCCATAGATGGATTTTTGGAGTAAAATCCACTTTCCATTATAGATAAACTTTTAACTAAATCATTAATCTGCCAGCTGTAGATATCAGATGGTTCACGGGATTGATCAATATTGTATAAAGTAACTTTTCGTAGGGCTCTAACAGTTGTTTCTAAATCCGATTTAACGTACCATTCTATTAATTTTTCTGGCGAACCCCCAATTAACTCAGACTTTTCTTGATTTCCGCTTGGATCCACATACTTCAACGGATTATTCAAGGTATAAACATAAAGATTAAGCGATTGAGGATTACTTAATCTTCCTTTAACTGTATCAGCTGTAGTAAACCTTCCTATAGAAGAATCATAGTATCTAGCATTAAAGTAATGAAGATTAGTATCATCATCCAATTCCTTCCCAGTAAACTCTAATCTAGAAATCTCTGGATTTAACGAATTTCCAAACACATCATATCTTTGCTCAGAAATTTTATTTCCACTAGCATCAGTAATCACTGTAGGACTTCCCAGATAATCATTATGGTAATATCTTAATCCTTCCTTATCAACACGAGCTATTAATCCATTTCCATATACATAGCTTGTTTCTTCTATATTGCTTGTGTCTACTACTGCCTTACCTGTTATCCCATCTTTTAAATTAGAAAAAGAAAAAGCCAAAACCAATAATACTGCCAAGGCTATGAATGGAGTTAAACTGTTTTTCACTTTATTAAATAAGTTTTTAAGTTTAAATAATTAATCTTTTTATGCATCGGCATTTACTTTACAGCTCACTTATAAGATAATTTTAAATATTCTCTTTTTTATAGTAAACTTATGTATCAAGAAGAAATCAAAATACCAAGAGATAGAATCCCGATATTAATAGGGAAAAAAGGCTCTGTTAAGAAAAATTTACAATTTACATTAGGGATAAATTTGACAATAAATGATGATGGTGTAATTTTAATAAAGTCAACAGACAGCTTGAATATTTATATTGCTAAGCAGATTTTGAAGGCTATTGGACGCGGTTTTAATCCAGTTATAGCAATGCAACTGCAAAACGAGAATAATTCTTTAGAAATATTAGACATAGATGATTATTCCAAGAATAATAAAAATAGGCAATTAAGGATAAAATCAAGATTAATAGGGTCTAATGGAAAAGCCAGGAGAATCCTTGAAAGACTAACACATACTTATATCCAGGTTTATGGAAAGACAGTTTCTGTTATCGGCGAGATTAATAATGTTACTCTTGCAAGACAAGCACTTGAACGTTTGATGCATGGCGCTAAGCATGGAAATGTCTATGCATTCATAGAAAAGAAAAAGCGCTCTGTTGATAAAAGCCAAACTTTATAAATAAATTAAATTTTTCTAGGATACTATGCCTAAATCAAAGATAGTAGCAGAGCAATTAGCTACAAAGCAAAAAGAAATCTCAATTTCAGAATTCTTTGTAAGAAACAGGCATTTACTCGGATTTGATAATCCCTCAAGGGCTTTATTAATGACGATAAAAGAAGCAGTGGATAACAGCCTAGATGCCTGTGCAGATATGAAAGTCCTGCCAGAGATTATAATAGAAATAAAATCAATCAGTGAAACCAGGTTTATCGTTAAAGTAGAGGATAATGGGCCAGGAATTGTAAAGCAACAGATTCCGAATATCTTCGCAAAATTATTGTATGGCAGCAAGTTTCATACATTAAAACAGAATAGAGGTCAACAAGGCATAGGTATCTCTGCAGCAGTTTTATATTCACAATTAACAACCGGCAAGGCTACAAAGATTATTTCTAAGATAGACCCCAAAAAACCAGCACATTATTACGAGTTAAAAATTGATACAAAAAAAAATGAGCCAAATATAATATTTGACAAGCAGATTGACTGGAATAAGGATCATGGCACTAAAATAGAAATAGAATTAGATGGAAAATATTTGAAAGGCAGACAGTCAGTTGACGAATATGTTAAACAAACAGCTATTGTAAATCCGCATGCACAGATAACTTATATAAATCCTGAAAATGAAAAGTTGATTTACCAAAGAGCAACTGATCAATTGCCAAAGGATAGTATAGAAATAAAACCGCATCCGCATGGTATTGAACTTGGAACATTAATAAAGATGTTACATGATACTAAAGCTAATACTGTTCAAGGCTTTTTGCAGTCTGATTTCTCCAGGGTTGGCAGCAAATCAGCATCAGATATTTGTAAAGATGCCAATATCTCCGCAAAAGCAAACCCAAGAAAATTAGATTACCAGGCTGAAGAACATCTATTCAAAGCATTACAAAGTGCTAAATTAATGGCTCCGCCAACTGACTGTTTAAGCCCTATTGGCTTCGAGTTATTAGAAAAAGGTTTGAGAAAAGAGATAAATGCAGAATTTTATGTTACTACATCGAGAGCACCCTCTGTTTATAGAGGAATGCCTTTTCAGATTGAAGTTGGTATAGCCTATGGCGGCGATCTTCAAAAAGATGCTCAAGTGAAATTATTAAGGTTCGCAAATAGAGTCCCATTATTATACCAGCAAGGGGCCTGCGCCATAACAGAGGCTGTTACACAAACAAATTGGAAGGCTTATGATTTACAGCAATCTGGAGATAATCTGCCAGTAGGACCTGCTGTTATCTTAGTTCATATGGTTTCTGTTTGGGTTCCATTTACTTCTGAATCTAAAGATGCTATAGCTAATTACGAGGAGATTATAAAAGAGATGAAACTTGCTTTGCAAGAATGTGGCAGAAAATTAAGCTTGTTTATTAAAAGAACCATTAAAGCACGTGAGCAAAAAGAGAAAATTGATTTATTTGAGAAATATATTCCAGAGCTGGCAAATGCTCTAAACAATCTGTCTGGAGATAATAAAGATGAGTTAATTGCAGGATTATCTAATATATTAAAGAAAGGAGTGCCTGAATTAGAAGATGCCATCAAAGAAGCGAATGAGTAAACAAGGAAAAACAAATCAAAACTTGATTTTGCTAGGAAAAAAAGTAGTTAATGAGATAGAAAAAGGTCGCAATCCTGTAATTACCCTCCCAGTTAGGTCTTTATCTAATATCAAATTCAATAAAACAACTAAGAGACTGGGTATTGGCAGAAAGATGGCTAAAAGGTATTTCTTTAACATTGCCCATGCTAAAAAATTCTTGCAAACAATCGAGATAGCGTCTATCAGCAAGACACTAACATCAGAAGGAAAGCATGCTAGTCTGAGAGATGTTTTTTATATGGTTAAGAGAACTATTTCGGGGACAAGTGTTAATCTGGTAGATGAACAGCAAGAAAGTGATGCGGTTATAGAAGACTTGGAGTTAATCACAGAAGATTCTAGGGAATTGATGAATATCAATGCCAACAAGATGGGCTCGGTTGCTGGAAAAGTCATAGTAGAAGATCTTGGAGATGTTATCGATTGGTCGAAGATGGGTTCTGGTGGGTGGTCTATTCCAAGTAATGTGGAAGAGATTAAGTTTAAAAAAGTTGATGCTAAATATATTATCTACATGGAGAAGCAGGCAGTCTGGGAGAGGCTTCATGAAGATAAATTTTGGGATAAAGAAAATTGTTTGATTGTAACAAGTCAGGGTCAAACTACAAGAGGAATTAGAAGATTATTGCAAAGGTTGCATCTTGAATATAAGCTGCCAATATATGTTTTAACAGATTTCGATCCCTGGGGATTTTACATTTATTCTGTATTAAAATTCGGATCTATCGGATTAGCCCATATTGCAGATAAGTTAGCTATTCCAGACGTCAAATTTTTAGGAATTACAGCAGATGATATTGAAAATTACGATCTTAAAAAGCATTTTATCCAGTTTAAGGAATCTGATTCATCAAGACTAGGCCAAATTTCTGGTTATGAATGGTTTAAAGCTAACAAAGAATGGCAAAGGCAATTGAGTTTAATGAAGAAATATAAAGATAAAGCAGAAATACAAGTTTTGTCTTATAGAGGTATAAGTTGTATATCAGAAAAATATTTACCGGAAAAAATTAAAAAGAAGCAATGGATAGATTAATTGTTTTATCTTTGATAAGTTTAATTTTTGTAGCTGGTTGTAGTTCTATAACAGGAAAAGTTATTTACAATAGTGATGAGATTAAAATTCCCGAGGATAATATTTCAATAAATGTTTATTTTTGTCATAAGGAGGATTGTCAAAAACCTTTATTAGACCTAATTAAACAATCTTATGATATAAAATGTGCATTATATGATTTAAACTTGCCAGATATGATAAGATCGCTTGAAGAGAAAGAAGAATCATTTCCAGTTAAATTAGTTGTTGAAAAAGAAAAAAAAAAAGGATTAGAACAATAATTTATTGGTTATAAATTCTAGTATACTTGTGGATAACTATGAAAAAGAATTTAGCGAATTATGGGATGAAAAATTTGGGAAAGGCGAGAATGTTGATAATCCAAGATTAAATTCTTCTAATGTATTAATAGAAAATTATTTCTGCCCCGAGGACTCATGCGAGTCTAATGTAGCCAGAATATTAAGTCAGGCAAAATACAGGATTTATTTTATGCTTTATTCTTTTACATCAGATGAACTAGGTTATATTTTAATAAATAAAAGCATTAAAGGATTGGATGTCAAGGGTGTAATGGAAAAAACTCAAATCAGCAACTATTCGGAGTATTCCAGACTTAAAGAGAATAATGTTGATGTAATCAAGGACAAGAATAAGTACAATATGCATCATAAAGTTTTCATAGTTGACGACATTGTAATTACTGGTAGTTATAACCCTACTTCAGCTGGCAATAAGAAGAATGATGAAAATTTATTGATTATTCATGATCCTAGATTAGCAGAACTTTATACAGAAGAATTTAATAGAGTTAGACTAGGATCGTAAATTAGCGTAATCTGAATCATAACCTTTTTAAATTCTCCATTAATCGTAACTTTTGAGTCTCGGTAGCTCAGTTGGTAGAGCGCACGGCTGTTAGTTTTTATAAAAAAATGGATACCGTGTGGTCGCAGGTCCGAGTCCTGCCCGAGTTTAAGCTATTTGCTAATGGCTTAACGGGAAACGTTATTTAACCGAGACTCTTTTTCTTTTACTAGACATAAAGGACAAGTCCTGGCCTAAAGCTTATAAATGAATTTTGTATTACCTTATTA
>CAYWWS010000006.1:0-13964 GCA_964462105.1 Candidatus Woesearchaeota archaeon | reverse complement strand
CGTCTGTTGGTTCATCTAAAATCAGAATATCTCTTGTTTTGATGTCAGAGATTAAATTATTAATTATCTGATTTAAGGCTAGTCTATAAGCCAAAGCAGTGGCTGTTTTTTCTCCACCTGATAAGAAATCATATTCAGTATCGTAGCCATTTTGTTCTATTACCGGAGTAAATTCTTCATTTAATCTTAATTTAATATTTTCATTATCTATTAGCATATCAGACCATTTCTCAAATAATGGATTAAAATCATTATAAATCCTGAACATAATGTTTTTCTCCATATTATCCAATAAATTAATGAAATCATTTTCAAGCCAGAATTTTAATGCATTTAATCTTTCTAAGTTATTTTTAGCCTGAGTTTTAGATTCTATTTCTTTTAATAATAAGTTCAGCTCTTTTTCTCTACCAATAATTTCTCTTCTGGATGTAGCTATGTTAATTTCAATAGATTTCTGCTTATTTAATAACAAATCAATTAATTCTTTCTCTTTATTATAATCTTTATCTGTATCTTTATAAGACTCTATTTCTTGTGTTAATCTTTCTTTAACTAATTTCAAACCTTCCAATTCTTCTTTTAAATTATTAATATCTTTATTCAAATGCACTAATTCTTTTTCTTTCTCTTCTATGTTTTTAATCCTGAATTTATTTAATTCAAGCCCGTATTTGTCATTCTTTAGTTCTTGATAATCCTTTTTTAATTCAAGAAGTTTATTTTCAGCTTCTGCTAATTGCTCCTTGGAAAGCTTTATTATCTCTTCATTTTCTTTAATTATCTTGTTTTCATTGTCATTGATATGGTTAATATGATCTTTAGAGACAGCTTGTTTACAGATAGGACATATATCAAGCTTTGTTATATTATTTTTAATATCTCTTGAATTGTTAATCTTTATCTCAGATTCCTTAATCTTATATTTAATATTGTTGATGGTATCAATCATAAAACTTATTTCATTCTCTTTACTTTCTAATTCCTCCTCAGTAACTGGTTCTATTTCTTTGACATCTTTCCTAAGTAATTTAACAGAATCTTCTAAACTAATAACTTTATTTTTAATATCATTAATCAAATTCGATTTATTTTTAATATTGGTTTCGTTAACTTCATACTCTTTTTTCAGATTATGCAATCCTTTAATATTGTCTTCAAGATTTTTAAGTTGTTTCTTTTTGACCTCAATAGACTCGCTAATACTATTTATATCTTGGTTTAAGTTTATAAGAATATTATTTAACTCTGTAATATTTTTTTCTATTAATCCTTTGTTGTTAAGTTTGGCATCTAAATCAAGGATAAACCCGGAATATTCCCTCATCTTTTCCCTTAATCTAAAACTAATAATCTTAACATTTTCTTTTATTCTCTTATACTTATCAATGCCAAATAGTTTTCTTAAAACATCTAATCTTAGATCTTTTTCTTCAACAAGGATTTGCTTCATCTCTTCCTGTGGTGTATAAACGGTATATCTATAAATCAACGACTTGCTTTTACTCAACAATTCTTTTGGATAATTTAGAATATCAAGTACAGCCTGTTTCAATTCAATTGGGCTTAACTCCCTTTTTTTATTATTTTCAATGATATAGCCAGATTCCTGAGCAACAGTTGTACCGCGCTTTAATGTCCTTCTTATTACATAATTACTATTGTCTAAATCCAGATGTAATTCAACATAACCTTCTTTCTTGCCATTTCTTAATAAGCTATTTCCAGATAAATTACCTTTTTGAATCCCAAATAAAGCAAAGTCTATGGCTAATAGTATAGTAGACTTACCAGATCCTATATCCCCACTCAATAAAGTTTTACCATCTGGAAAAATAATTTCTTTATCTAGATAACTCCTTATGTTGTTTAATCTTATTTTTCTAATTAGCATGCCATAAATCCTCTAAGTTTAGGATTTTAACAAAATCCTTAAATAATCTATCCTCAAAATCTTTGCTTGTCTCCCCTTCGTATTTGTCTTTACTAATCTCTTTTATCAAATTATGAATTAATTGTTCCTGAAAATCTTTTATATTTTCTTTAATTAAAGAAGACTCTATCTCTTCGATGCTGCCTTGTTTTGCTTCAAAGTTTTCAAGCTCTTTACTTGTTAATTTATAAGTATTCTTTAATAGGGCATAAGCATCTTCAAACTTGGAAAAGATTTTTTTGAAATCTATATCGCCAGGCTTACCTTCCTTTAGAATTCCCTCTACCCTTATTGTTATTATCTTATCTTTATAATCCTTAATTTTTTTAACTATCTCATCCTCAACCTGGCTAGGATTTTTATTATTAGCATCTATGTTAACGGTTATAACATCTTTAATGTTAATATCAATTCTTTTAATGCTTAATTTATCATCTACAATATAAAATCCACCATGTTTTAATTCCTCTAATTCAGAAAAGCTGTTTGGGAATAAAGGCCCGGGGTAACTTATAAGCCTATTATTCTTAATTCCATAATCTACAAAATGCGGATGGCCTCCTGCATAATAATTAAAATTTTTGGGTAAAGACTCAATGTTATGACCTTGAACATGTTCAAATGATTTTGGCTTAAATTCATTCAATATAGCGTGAAATAAAAATACCTTGAATCCTTGCTCTTTTTCCAGATTAGTTTTATCCAGAGTTTCATAGTCCACTTTATCCAAGCCTGCTCTCTTGCCATATAAACCTGTAAGTTTGATATTAGTTTTATCTAAAGTAAACAATAGTTTATTATCTTGAAGTTTAGTAACATTATGTAACAATCCAGCATGTTCTAAGATATCCAAGACGCTCTTACCACTAGGGCTAAAATCATGGCTTCCAGCTATAGCATAAACATCAATGTCATAATTTCTTAGCCTACTTAAAGAAGAAGCAACTCTTTTAATTATATCAATATTTGGAAGAGCTGTATTAAATAAGTCTCCAGCAATCAAAACAAAGGCTGTATTCTCCTCGATACATTTATCAATAGCCAGTTCAAAAGCCTTTATGCTTAATTCTTTTAGTCTTTCTTCTTTCCAACCACCAACATGGCAGTCAGCCAGGTGAGCAAATTTCATGACTATAAAAGAGCAAGAAAATTTATTAAGGTTTAGCTAAACTGCTTTCGTCCCGCAGTTAGAACAAAACTTGTCGCTAGGCTTTAATTCTAATTTACAGCTTTGGCACATCTTTTTAGGGATGTTTTCTATAGTGATATAACCTTCTTTACCAGAAAGAAGCTTGCCAAAACCGGTTACTACTTCCTTAGAACCATGCTCATTTCTTAAATCAATGCATGAACCTGCCATAAAACTATGAAATGCCCCTTATTTTTATAGGTTTCTATTAAATTTTAAATCA
The DNA here is from genome assembly GCA_964462105.1 of Candidatus Woesearchaeota archaeon. Classification (GTDB taxonomy): domain Archaea; phylum Nanobdellota; class Nanobdellia; order SCGC-AAA011-G17; family CAYRAU01; genus CAYWWS01. The sequence continues at coordinate 10,619 of CAYWWS010000006.1, read as the reverse complement.
AAAGGTTTTTATATTAATAAATAAGACTTTATTATATGAGGTGGTTAATCTTAATTATTTCTTTATTAGCCATATTGCCTAGTGCATATGCTGAAGTAAATATTAATATCCTAGGCAAAGAATATCCTTTGTTATTAGTAGCACCAATAGTCTTGATAATATTGTTTGGCATATTTTTTATTGTTAATTATTTAAAAGAAAATATATCTACATTAAAAGGCTTGAAATTAGACTTTTTAAGATTTAAAGGCCGTAAATATCAAGGGAAAAAAGAAGAAAGGTTAATAACTAGAAACTATTTGGCAGAGATAATAAAACTCGAAAAAGATGCTGATAATATAAGCGTTGAACAGGCCCTGGACAAATTTGACAATATTACCAAGGGTTTCTTCTCTGATGCCTATGGAATTGACTATAAGTTTACTTATTCTGAACTGCAACAAGAGCTGGCTAAAAGAAGAATCAATATAGATAGTTTCATATCAAAAATAGACGAAGTGCGCTATAGCGGCAATGAAATAACAAATAAAGACGTCCAGATATTAACAGGTGAGTTGCATTATATTGTAAGAAATTACTATGAAAAACGAAGATTGCAAGTAATAAAAGAAAAGGAAAAGACGAATTTATTTTCATTTATTGGAGACAGGTTAAATGCAATAAGACTAAAGAAAATACATAAAAGTATAATAAACAAGATTGAAGCAGGCAAGCAAAATATTCCAGTAGATTTGGATTCTTCAGTTAAAGACTATCTTAGCGCTACATTAGATTACTATAAACTTCCAGAGAGAAAAAATGAAGAATTATATAAAGAGGTACAAAAACTGCATGAAGGATTAAGGAAAGCAAAGTATCCTAATAAAGAAGTAATTAAGTTAGCTAAAGACCTGACTAATTTAAAGCACAAAAATAAACAAGTCTCTATTGAAGGCATAAACTTAATTAATAAATTAAAGAAAGCACTAAAAAAGCCATTAATTGCAACAGAAAAGTTAATTGAAACCGAAGAAAATATCCTTGGGCATAATATTAAAGATATAAGATACGATATTAAAAAATTTGATAGAAGATTTAAGAATGTGTTGGTTAAAGACTGGGGTAATCTAAAAGAAGATGAGCATAAAATAGCTAAATTAATTGAAAATGATGCAGAGAGGGTTGGAGACAGACTAAAATATGATATTAAAAAAGTCGGTAAAGAATATAGAAATTATAATGAAAAACTAGACAGTAAGCTACTAGAAGGTATAGAAAAACTAGCAAGGCTTAATAAAAAAACTGGTCTAAATGGGCAGAAATTGTCTAATGAAAAAACAATTAAAATAACGCCACCAAAATTAAGCTTAAAATCATTAAAACTAAAACTACCTGGAGAACCTAGAATATATCAGCCGAAAGCTATAAGGCAGTTAGAGCATGAAAAGAATTTAATTTATAAAAGGCTACAAAATATAGAAAAAGACTTTAGTAAGGATAAGTTTAATTAAAATTTTGCTTATATTAAGGGATTGTCTTATATCTTGTGTTTAACAAGCTCCATTCTATGAATAATAAAACCAGGGCAATTACAAGAAGTATTATGGAAAGGTTTGTCCTTATTTTTTTATTACCTACTTGTAGGATATTTTTATAAGCATCTTGTAGATCACTGCTAGCATTAACTTTATAATAACTGCCATCTGTAGCATTTGCTATAGCTCTTAAGATATTTTCATCTAATATAGAGGTTACATTATTTCCAAGATTGAATTCACCGCCTTGATCTGTACCAATACCAATTGTCCCTATTATGATACCATTGTCATTAGCATATTTAACTGCTTGATCTAAGGGTGTCCCTACATTACCACGTCCGTCTGTTAGTAAAATAATAATCTTGGATCGTTCAGAGCCTGCTAGCAAATTAGTACTGGTAATTATAGCACTACTCAAATCAGTGCCACCAAAGAGACTAATATTAATATTTTTAATAGCTCTACTAACATCAAACAAATCATCTGTTAATTCACGCTCAACTATAGTAACACCAGAGAAGCTTACTAATCCGATGTTAGCGCCGCTTATACCTGATATAAATTTGTTTGTTTGCTCTTTAACAGCTTCTAACCTGCTAGGTTTAATATCATCTGAAGTCATGCTAGAACTAGAATCTATTGCCAATACAAAATCATAATCTGTTGTCTGACCAGTATAAATTAATGTAGTACCAGCAGCTGCCAATATTACAGAGATAACTACAATTAATCTAACAATCAATAAAGCATTATTATTTGTTAAAGTTTCGCCGCCTGTAACCCTAGCTATAGCCTCAAAATTAGCAAATTTTAATGCTTTCCTCTTGCTCTTACCAATAGTAACATAATGTATAAATATCAACAATGGAATCCCAAATAAAAACCATAAATAAGTTGGATTAGCAAATGTCAGATTAACCATTCTAATGCCTTCTCTCCCCTAATCTTCTGAAAAAGTTCATTAAAGGCTTTGTAAAGTCCCTGCTGGTATCCAAAGCTAAAAATGGTGAATGATTATCGACAAATGCCTGTTCTATTCTTTTTTCTTGTAATTTTACCTCTGTTTCATATGCATATTTTAATAAACCGCTATCTACTGATATCTGCTCATTTGTATAAGGGTCTTCTAATACAACTTGCTGGCCTTCCATTTCAGGCAACGTTCTGTCTCTAGGATCTCTAACCATAATGCCAATTACCTTAAATCTACCGCATAAATATTCCAGTTTTTTAACCCAAGTTTGCTTCAAGCCTATGAAATCTGAAACTATGATTAAGATCGAATCTTTACTTAATTTATTTAAGATGTAACCAGCAACATTATCAAAATCAAAGCTCCCTCCATAAAAATTTGGATTAACTAATGTTTTAGTTAAAACATAGTATTGGCTTATTCCGTTTTCTATTGGAACTTCTTTAATTACCTTGTCTGTAAACAATGCAAATCCAATATTATCTCCGGACTCTATGACTGCGTGGGCAATAGATGCTATAACTTCAGCAGCATATTCGTGTTTTAACTTATCCTGGCTACCAAAAATCATGCTATCGCTAACATCAAATAAAAAGAATATATCAAGATTTCTCTCCTCAACATATTCTTTAATTAAAACCTTATCTGAACGTAGGGTTGCTTTCCAATCAATTAATATAGCATCATCATCTGGCAGATATTGCCTATAATTCGAGAATTCTAAACCCTTTCCCCTAAAACCAGATTTATAACTACCAAGAAACTTTCCTGTTCCTACAATATTTTTACTCTTAATTTGCAGTTTTCTAAGAGCAGGTATTAAATTTACCTTTATCTTTTTTAATGCCATATTACGGTGTTGGTATCTTTTGTAGAATTTCTTTTACAATCTCGTCCTTGTTTATATTTTCTGCCTGTCCTTCATAATTCAACAATAATCTATGCCTTAAAACATCATAAGCTATGTCTTTTACATGTTGCGGCTTAACATAATCACTGCCTTTAAGCAACGCCTGGGTTTTAGCTGCGATAAACAATCCGATGCTGGCTCTTGGCGAACTTCCATACTGTAAATACTTTCCAGTTTTAATACCATACTTCTCATGATGCCTTGTAGCATCTATAATATCCACAATATAAGATTCAATATGCTTATCAACATGAACTTGTTTTGCTAATTTTTGCAATTGCATTATTTTCTTTGGACTCCAGATTTGTCTTAATTTAAATTCATCAAATTGTTTTGTAGTTATGTTTTGATTTAATATCTGCTTTTCCTCTTCTAAAGTTGGGTAAATCATACTTAATTTAAATAAGAATCTATCTACTTGAGCTTCCGGCAATTCATAAACCCCAGATTGCTCAATAGGATTTTGAGTGGCCATTACAAAAAATGGTTGGTCTAGTTGATAAGTTTGCCTTCCAATTGTCACTTGTTTTTCTTGCATTGCTTCTAATAAAGCCGATTGGGTTTTTGGAGTCGCCCTATTAATCTCATCAGCCATCACAAAGTTAGCAAACACCGGCCCTTTTAAAACAGTAAAACCTCTACGTTTATCGTAAGTCGTAATGCCGACAATATCACTAGGCAATAAATCAACTGTAAATTGTATCCTAGAAAATTTACAACCAGTAACATTAGCCACGGTTCTTACCAATAATGTTTTAGCAATGCCTGGCAAACCTTCTATTAAAACGTGACCGTTAGCAACTAATCCTCTTAAGATGCCATCTGTTACCTCTTTTTGTCCAACAACTATTTTATTTATTTCTTGCTTAATAGTTTCAAATTCCTTTTGTACAGTCTTAAGCTCTCTTTTTTCTATAGTAACCATCCTTATAAATTTGTTAACCTCAATATAAATAGTTTATTATGCCACTTTAAAATAGTCAAACTTTTAATAATTTTAAACCTTTAATGTTATTGAAATGCTTATAGTTTAGAGTTATTAAACTGCAATTATTTACAATACATGTTGCAGCTATGAAGATATCTCTATGGTCTATTATTAAGCCTCTTTTTCTTAAGTCTTTAAAGATATCACTAGCTTTTTTTGCCACCATATCATTGAAATCTAAAATATACGTATCTCTAATAAAATTTTCAATTTCATTAAGGTTAGACTCTCTTAAAAAGAGCTCAAAAACAGAGATAGAACTCAGATACACCATTAAATTTAAATTCAATGATAATTTATTTGCTACTACTTCATTATTTTTTATAATTTCTATACATACATCTGTATCTAAGCATACCTTTTGTTCCATCTATCCCAGCCTTTCCTTACTTCTTTCATAACTTTATTGTATTCTTTATCTTCTTCAAGGATTCCAAGATTATTTTTTATAAGATTACCTAATGTTCTTGGAGCCTTGTTTTCAGTTAAATCCATAATAACATCACTAAAGCTTCCATTTTTCATTTCCTTTAATTTTCTCAGCCTATCATACATGCCATTCGATATCATTATCGTTTTTGCCATAGTCTACATATAGATATACATATATATAAATCTTTTTATTATCTTTTCCTTAAATTCTTTTTGAACCTCCATTTCCTATAATAATTATATATCAGTATAAAAACAAATAAGAATGCAATGATTTCAAGCATTAACATTATCGTATCAGACAGTGGTTCAGCTCTCTTCGGCAATATTAATTCCTTGCCTTCTCTTGACAATAAATTCTTACAAGATTCTATGGCTGAATTAGCTAATTCCAATGATTTCGCATATTCCTCATTATTAAATTCTATCTTAGACTTCTGAATTAATTCGCTTAATTCTAAGCATGCTGGATTCTTATTAAATAGGTTTTCTACAAAGATTAATTGCTCTTCAGCATTCTTTTTGGCTATTATATATTTAGGCACTACATTAATGAAGAATTTAGCCTCATCTGTTAATGCAGGGCTTGTCGAGCCTGCTCTTACAGTTATTTCGTAGTCTCCTTCTTCCAATCCGATATTTGTTATAGTTAAATCAACTGAAGCTTGTTGTCCGGCTGTTAATACAGGTATTGATGTTGGATTTACCTCAACTCTAAACGGTTGATTCCCAGCATTAACGTTTATTCTTATATCGTTTAATGTTTTTTCTCCATTGTTCTTGATGATAATTAAAGCTATTGTAGTGTCATCTTTGAATAAAGTTATCGGGCTTGGCTGGATAATGCTGATGTCCGCTGTTACTGTCCCTCCTCCGCCACCTCCACCACCTGTTGTGGTTGTAGTGGTTGTTATATTTAATGGAGACTGATCTATAAGATTAAATACTGAAAAACTGTTTATTACTGTAGTTAGATTATTTTGATTTTCATATATTGTTCTGTTTAGTCTAACCCAGGAACAACTATCATTTGATGCGCACTTGAATATAGCCAAACTCTCTTCATGCTCAATTTGACTTAAATTATCACCATAATAATAAGTTATATTTGCGTCTACAAATGACAGATTGGTTGCTAAAGTAAACTGATTAATATTTGTAGTGCCTGCAACCGGTAGTGTTAATGTATCCCCAACATCGGTATAATTCAAGGTTTCATTTATAGTTGAGTTTAATGTTGCATTTCCAAAGATTACAAATGACTTGTTGTCGCTTGAATGAATATCTAAGTAATACTGCCCTGGAGGGAAACTAGTCAAGGTTATGTTTGATAGTATAGATGAGTTAGTTCCCTGATATAAAATTTCTTTTGTTAAAATATCCTTAACTGTTATTCTTTGGCTTCCTGGAGCTGTAAAGTTTACTGATTCTGCCTGGACTGAGTACAATGTAGCATTTCTCTGTATAGAATTTGTTGTTGGGAATGCTGTATCATTTAGAGTAAATGTCAAGTTATAAGTTCCGACTGCTTTTGGTGTAAACGTAAAGTTATATTCATATATTGTACTGCCTATTACAGTTGTGTTTGTTGAGGTCAGATTGACATTAATTCCGTTAGGGTCTTTAATTGTCAGGTTTGTAAATGATGCATTTGTTGACTGGTTCAATCTTATTGTAATATTTGCTGTCTGTGTTCTGTTTACCGTTATATAAGTTGGATAGGAAAGCATTGAGATAAAGCTTGGATGATATGCTATTGTAAAATTACCATATGCATATGTACCGTTACTTGTACCATCATCAGCTCTTACCCTAAAATAATAATTAGTAAAATTTAATGTTGTTGTAACATTGTGACCTGTCGGGCTTGGTCCTGATGTAATTGCTGATGTAGAATAAACAATTGTAGCAAAATTTGAGTTTGTTGCTATGTCTAGATTATAGGTTAAAATATCTGCTTCTCCGTCTGTTGAATTAGTCCAGTTTAAGTTTGGAGTCGTATCTAATATAAACGAATCGTTCGTTGGTTGTAAACTTGTTGGTTGCGTTGGTGCTGCACCGCTCTGTATAGTTATTATACCCGATTCTTTAGTTATTACAGCGTCTGTTTGTATTAAGTTGTCTGTTGTCAACCCGGTTATCTCTGGCTTGAAGAAAAAGAATCCTATACCTAATACTAATAAGAATAAAGCTACTAGGATTGCACCACTATAGCCAGGATTCTTATCTGTTTTTTGGTAAAGCTTTTTTTCAAAAAAGGTTTGTCTATTAGGTATAGGAGCTTGATTGAGTGAATTGAATTTATTCAGATTAAGTTTAGCTTGTTTCAGATTATCCCCTAGAAAGACATTCTTGACTTGGCCGCCTTTCCTATAGTTATGGTAGTAATAACTATAGGTTTTACTACCTCTCTTTATTAGTTTTTTATACATTAGTACCTCTTTTTAAAACGTTCAATTCTTTTTTTCTTTTTGTAATAATTATATACTATCATGACTATGAATAAAAATGCTGTAACCTCACCAGCCAATATTAAGATGCTTGTTATTTCATCTGTCTTCTTTGGCAGGGTTAATTCTTTTCCATGTGATTCAACTAATTTCTTACAAGAATCTACAGCTGAGTTTGCTAATTTCAATGCTTCATCAAATTCCTCTTCATCCACCTTTGTTTGCACCTGGTCTAATAACTCGTTCAATTCTAAACATTCTGGGTTTAGATTAAACAATTCTTTTAAGTAATTAATCTGCTCTTTTACTTTTGTTTTTTCTGTATAAAATCTTTCAATTATATCCACATAAAATTTACCCTGATCTACTAAAAGTGGATTTGCTACATTAGCAGTTACAACTATCTCATATTGACCAAGTGGCAATCCGCTATTTGTTATAGTCAAGTCCACCTTATCTTCTGACCCAGCATTTAATGTTGCTATTGACGTCTTGCTTAGACTTGCTGCTAACTCAGATTTATCAGTTTCTACTTTTAATGTAATTCCGCTTAATATCTTTTCTCCATTATTTCTTATTATTATTGGCGTTGTAATTGTTTCATTGCCGAATAAGCTTATAGGCTCAGGCTGTAGTATAGTTATATCTGTCTCTTGTATAGATGTCCCTCCTCCACCTCCCCCGCCGCTGGAAACAGTAGTTGTTCCTGTATCAAGAGCTTGCTCCACTATGTTAAATACCGACAAGTTAGTTAGGTTAATTGTAATATTATCCTGATTAGAGTTAACTGTGGCATTGATAAATGACCATGAGCAACTTGATTCTGATGCACATTTATACAATCTAAGCCTGGATTCAAAAGTTATGTTACTTAAATTATTAACATAATTATATGTAATCGTTACATTATTGTAAGGTACACTAGAGTTAAATGCGAATTGGTTAATGTTACTAACTCCTGTTGTTGGTAAAGCCAACGTATCCTGAATATCTGTATAATTAAATGTGGCATTTATTGTGGCATTTATTGTGGCATTTGCAAATTCTGCAAAGAACTCATTATCGCTGGAATGAATATCTACTTGATAATAACCTGGTGGGAATGTAGTAAGCGTAATATTGCTTCCTGAATATAAAACCTCTTTATTTTCTACATCTTTAATAGTTATTCTTTGGGTATTTGATCCGGTAAAATTAACTGACTCTGAATTTACTGAATAGAATGTAAAGTTTCTTTGTATTGCATTTGTGGTTGGGAATACTGTATCATTTAGAGTAAACCTTAATTTATAAGTTCCGACTGCCTTTGGCGTAAATGTAAAGTTATACTCATATATTGTACTGCCTATTACAGTTGTATTCGTTGAAGTTAGATTAACATTAATGCCATTAGGATCTGTAATTGTCAGGTTTGTAAATGATGCATTTGTTGACTGGTTCAATCTTATTGTAATATTTGCTGTCTGTGTTCTGTTTACCGTTATATAAGTTGGATAGGAAAGCATTGAGATAAAGCTTGGATGATATGCTATTGTGAAATTGAAGTTTTGAGCATATGTTGCTGATTCATTATCATACACGGTTAAATTAATTGATACTACCCCCGTAGTGTTTGTAGTAACTATGGAAAGTGAGTCCGTATTATTATTTATAGATAAGGTGATTATTGATGAATTAGCTCTGTAAGACCAATTAAAGTCTGTTCCATCTACATCATTATCATGTGGTGCTAAACTGTATGTAAAAGTGTTATTTGTTAAAGATGCATTATTTGCTATTAACGGACTTATGTAAGGTGGATCATTAACACCAATTACATGGAAGGTTATATTTTGCATATCTGTAGATGACACATTGTCATGCAAGGTTAATTGCAATTTTACAGACCCTGTCTGATTTGCTGCAGGGGCAACTGTCAGTATCCGAGTAGCATTGTTTATTGTTGGCACTATCAAAGAGCTTCCATTCAGTGACCAGGACCAGTTAAAGTCTACAGAATCTACATCTGTTTCGTATACTGTAAGATTTAATGTGAATGATGTATCTTCATTAGTCTGGTTATCGCCTATATCTGGATTTATTACTGGCGGATCGTTTATATTGCTTATATCCCAATTAATAGTTTTTTTAGGCGAAGCTAGTGAATCATCATCGTAAATAGTCAAGTTAACTAAAGACCTGCCAGTCTGATTGGCAATTGTAGTAAATGTAATTATCTTAGTTGAGTTGTCTATTGTAATGGTTGCTTTTCCAGTTTCATTATTTTGCCATGCTAAACTCAAAGCAGAAGCTACATCATCGATATCAGCTACTATGCTAGATATATCATAAACCCCTGTAGTCTCTTCATCAGTAACTTGATTTGCTGGATTTGAAACCCAGTAAGGTGGGTCATTTACTGCATTAACTGTAAAGTTTATAGTTTCAGAGTCTGACAAAGATTCATTATCATATAAAGTCAAACCAACTAGTATAATGCCAGTTGCATTTGCTGCTGGAGTAAGTGTTATAACATCAGTGGAATTGTCTATACTTGCAGTTACCAAGGATGACAAGTTTAATGACCAAGACCAGTTAAACTCTGTTGAATCAATATCTGTAGCAAATTGCGTTAAATTTAAAGTAAATACAGTATCTTCATTTGTATTTCTATTACCTATACCAGGGTCTATTACAGGTGGGTCATTTATATTATTAATGGTCCAATTGATTTGCTTTATATCTGAAGAACCTACACCATCATCATCAAATATAGTTAGATTAATTCTAAATAATCCAGTCTGGTTAGCCAATGGATTAATAGAAAGATTTTTAGTTGCATTATTTATAGCGATTGTTGCTTTATTCGTGTCATTTATTTTGTAAGATATTCCTAATACAGTATCTGAATCATCGACATCTGCTATAAAGCTTGATAATATTACGCTATCTTCAGTTTCTTCATTAGTATTATCATTGGCTGGTGAGCCAGTCCAGTAAGGAGGGTCATTCACTGCATTTATTGTAATGTTCCAGTTAATCTTAGTTCCAGTTTCTAGTCCATCAAATAGTGTGAGATTAATGCTTATAATTTCAGTTTGATTTGCTACTGGAGTTATAGTAACATCATCTGTTGAGTTATCTATCGTTATTGTAGCTTTACTTGTATCATTATTCTGCCAGGTTAAATTTATGTCATGGCCATTTGAATCTGTGATATTACTTGTAAAGTCTACTGTAAATGCTGTATCCTCATTCGTATTTGTGTTTGATATTGTATTTGCAAATGTAGGCAACGAATTTATTGTAAAATTACTTAACTCATTAGCTGAATAAGAGGTTCCATCATAACTAGTAGAATTTACAAAGT
>CAYWWS010000005.1:13498-14349 GCA_964462105.1 Candidatus Woesearchaeota archaeon | reverse complement strand
TTTGATGTGGCATTTCAGTGGCTAAAAATCTTATTTGAGCCTGATGATAAAAAATTGGAGCAAGTTTATAATAGTTATAAATCTGGCAAAATGCTAACATCAGAATTAAAAGAAATTCTAATTGAGAAAATAAATAAATTCTTAAAAGAACATCAAAAAGCTAGAATTAAGGCTGAGAAGCAACTTGATAAGTTTATTTTAAAGAACTAATGCTAAAAACAGTTAGGTTAAGACAGCTTTTTTAGATTTTAGGCATACAAAGTTTTAAATATAAAATTTCAGATTAAATTATCATGAAAAATAGAGGCCAGAGTTCAATAGAGTTTCTTATCTTCATTGGGATTGCCTCTTTAGTATTCTTAACTTTCATTGCAATAGCAACCAGTTACTTAAGCGGGATAACTAAAAATGGAGAGATTCTAGATGTTCAAGATACAGCAAGAATAATTAGAAATGAGATTAATCTAGCTTCATGGGTCAAAGGAGATTATGAAAAAACCATAGAACTGCCGGAAACCATAAACGGCAACCAATATTCCTTAAAGATAGTTGACAGAGAATTAACAATAATTACAGCAAATAACCACTTTGTTCAGCCTTTAGCAACTAAAGTTTATTCAACTGGATCTAATCCAATAGACATAAATCACGTTACACCGGGTCAATATATAATTAAAAAAGAAAATGAAATTGTCACATTTAATAAAAAACAATAAAGGCCAGTCTTGGTATTTGGACTTTATACTAGCAATAACAGTAATGATAATAGTGGGAGTTATATTTGTCAAATTAATAATAAGCTTCTCTGGAAATCAGCAGGATGTACAGGAGTTTACTGATGAAGCAAGAAA
>CAYWWS010000005.1:0-13488 GCA_964462105.1 Candidatus Woesearchaeota archaeon | reverse complement strand
CCTTATTAAGCTCTGGTAATCCAAAAAGTGCCAATGACCAGAACTATAATTATGACTACCAGTATTTCAGACTAGGATTAACAAATGATGATTATAAAATTGACAAAGCCAAGTTTGATATATTAAGAAGTTTTAGCGATAGTAATTATGAAAAATTAAAAACAATTATTGGGACAAACCTTGATTTTTATGTTGTATTAGAAGATAGGGACGGGAACTTTAGATATAATTTTGGACATCCTACAGTCAAAGGGGTAACAAATGAGGAGGATATAAATATAAGATTAGCAACTTTAAGAAGCGAATTTGGCGGTGTTAAAAACTCTGTAGGATTGGTAAGAATAGTTTACTATGATGATAATCCAAGTGATAATAATCTCGGGGAATTTTTCAGGATGGTAGTAAGAGTATGGTAGCAAAAGGCCAATTTTTCTCATTTGATGCATTTCTAGCATTATCATTATTCATAATAGCAACGGTTTTATTGTTTTCATTCTTTGCTGTTAAAGCCCCACTAACGCAACAGTTTTACTATGCAGATGATATAACAAACCTTTTTGCCAATACAAGAATAAACGAATTATTTGAGAGAAATTTTTTTATAACTAATGAAAGATATAATTATCCTAAAGATGCCCAGGACTATGATGACGGAAAAACAGTGAATGAAGTATTAAGAAATATGCAGATTTATGGCAATGTCGATTCTGCTAAAAATCTGGTTGAAGATTTATTAAAGGGTTTGCTGCCAGAGAAATATGGATTCTCATTTGGAATAGAGTCAGGAATATGTCAAGGCAATGATTGCTTAATAGTCCCTGGAACAGGCCAGAGCAATTTCATAGTTTCAAGGGAGAAGTTCTTAAGAGGCTAATATAAGTCTTGTTTTTTGGAGATGCTGTGAAGCAGGATTTTTTGCGATCTTCCATAAATATTCAAATGTTTTTTTGTTATTACTCGTAACTGCTTCATTGTCTATCAGAACAACAAAGAATGGTTCTGACCATATGAAAAGTGCTGTTTTGTTTCCATAAGTCCACGTAGATACTCCTGAAATAAGTTCATTAGGCAATATTCTGTATTCTTCAGTGTTTGCAACCTTAAAATTTTGATTTGCTGGACAGAGAAGCCTTCCTTTAATTTTCGCTCTTTCTATTTTCCTCAGCCATTGTATAACAAAAATTTCTATTTCTGAGAAGTATTTTTCTACCTCTCCAATGAATGTGTATGGCTTTCCATTTCGTAATACTTCTCTCATAACTGTTTTCATACCTTCTTTTCCTCGGTATAGTTCTACTTTGGTCTTTTCAAAATCTTTATTTTTAAGGGATTTAAGTTCAGATATTTTTTCTCTTATTTCTTCAGCCCTCTCTTCAATTATTTCAGGAATTCTTTCAGGATCAACAGCATAGAAATACTTGACATTGTTTTGGATATTTTCCATCACAAGACTTTTATCATGTAAACATGCAAAAAATCTATACACTGTCGTTCTTGCTATCCCTAGTTCTTTTGACAAAAGATTCACATTTTAGCTACCGCTTCTTAATAGAAGGATGTAGATATTTATCTCTTCTTCCGTCAAACCAATCTTTCTAAGTGTTTCTTTGACCATGTTGCTACTTAATATATAAGATTATATAATTCTTTCTATTGTTGTCCATATAGGACTACATAAATTTAAGTAAATCTCGAATATGTTATAATCACGGAGGTAATCAAAATGCCAAAAGGATTTAACCAAAAAGCAATAGAAGGGTTTACCCAATGGATGGAAGCAATCCTCACTGAATCTGGATTGCAGAAGAGCCAAGTAGAATTAAGCACAGAGAAAACCAAAACTCTTCTAGCCAAAGGCTTCCCACAGGTTAGGAAGTGAATAAATGGAAACTGAATCAAAAGTGCAGAATTTAATAGCTATGCCTATAACAGAGGCTAGTATTAAAATCGGCAAAGAATATAGCAGACAAGCATTAGAAGGATTGCTAAAATTTCTAGAAGCATTATACGAGGATTTATTGTATGATATCGAAAAGGAGGGTTTAGATCCCCTTGATGCCATAAAAAGCGAGCTTGCAGAAATCCATAGATTAAAGAAAGTTTGGCTTCAATAATTTAAAGAAACTTGCAATTTGTCGGATTACAATTAACGCCAGGTCCAGGCTCACATTGTTCTCCGCAGGCTTTATTTACTATGTTATCTCCGCATACACAATTATCTGAGCATGCATTTTTAGGACTACCATCTTGATCAGCTACGCATCTTGTTTCTATGCTTGGATTAGACGAACTTCCGCAATACCTATACTGCAATAAAGGTTTACTAGGATTTGTGCATGAAATTCCACAGTTTAATGGTTCTGAATTTTTCCATCCTGATTCTTGATTGCTACAATCTATAAAATCTTGACCGCAACTTTCCTGAATATCAACACCTTTATTTTTATAAAAAGTAAAAGCCTGTTGTCCAAGGTTTACAAAAGAATTCCCGTTGACTTTTCTGCATTTAATTTCCCTTCTATCTACATTCACATTAAAGTATTCGTAATCAACATAAGATTTTGTGCCCAAACTAGTTCTGTCTGAAGCATAAGAACTCGGATTAATCACGCTTTGAATACCTTTCCCATCGCTGCTAAAATCCCCAACTAATCTTTTAAAATAGCTTGGTGCTTGGTTATTCTCAACAAAACGCCAAGGCAATACCTCACTCTGCTCATCCTGATTATGGATGAATTTATCATAACCATTTTTAATATACAAAGGATCCTTCTGGCCAGTTATTGGGACATCTACTGTAACAATTAGATTATCCTGATTAAAGTTTAATGTATTCTCAGAGTCATTAATTGTGTAGCTTAAATCAAGACTAACCTGAATGGTCCAGGCATCTTTTAATTCAAAATCTAAACTATTAATCACATATTTAAAATTTAAACCAGTATCTTTTGCAAGTAAATTAATATCATTTAATATTCCTGGTATTGTTTGATCTGACAAGCCTTCTGGTTTCATATACTGTAAGTAAACATTATCTCTGTATAAACTGCTACTAGAACAAATTCCATATTTATTGGATTCATCAATTATATTTTGTTTAAGATTAAATGATAAAAAATCATAATCATTATTGCATTCAACACCTAAAACAGCTTTAAACAATGAATAATAAACATTATTTTCTGGAAGATAACCTCGGTTGGATGTTGCAGGATTATTTTTGTTATCATCTATGTAACTTGAAAAGCTTGATAATGCATAATTTATACTTGTCTTTACAGCCCTTTCAAATTGCGTTCTTTCTAAAAATTTTACAAAAGAATCAGCTGTCTCAACTCTTAAACTTGTAATATCGATGATATCCTGAGTCCTGTTTTGGGTTGTTGTAACAAATGCTATTAAAATTATGCTTACTAAGACAATTGATATGACAGTAAAAAATAATCCTTTTTTATTCATTTTACCCATATTTTGAATACGCTTTTGAATAAATCAAGAACAACAGGCTGACATAATGCACTCTGGCCTTGAACTGTTCTACATACCTCAAAAGGTGTATTGCAAACATCCAATGGTTTATCTACAATGCTGTTGGTGCATAACGTCTCTGGATTAGTTATCACCGGACTGCCAGAACACGTATAATCTAAGAATTTTCCAACAACAGATGATTTGCCTTCATATAATGCGCACGATGTTGGAGCTGTTTCATCAAATCTGTCACCAGAACTTCCACTAGGCAGATTACCAAGTAAATTACAATCATGGCAATTAGTAGCTACACACTGACCAGCACCGTCGCAAACACCTTGACATACAAAATCTCCTGGTTTATTATACTTACTAGGCCCTTGTCCTGAACTACATGCAAATTGACCGTTAGCTTCACCGTATGTACAAGATTCGCCCGCAGCTTTTGGCTTGGTTAGCCATTGCTTGTCATCTGGATTATGCAAAGTACCACTAGCATCAATCAAGCGAGTCTTGTCAACTAAATCCCCGTTAATGAAACGGGAATTGCAAAATGGTTCTATGCTACATGACAAATCGAGGCTACCACCAGGCCCACAATCAGGATCTTCGCAATCAATTAAGCCATCACAATCATTATCTTCTTTATCTGTGCAAGAAACTTCCTTAAATCTTTCAGTCCTGCATATTCCTTTTGAGTCTACACAAGAATTAGTATTAGAGCAACAAGCAGCAAATTCCCCTTGCTTTTCCCTTGGACCTTTTGTTATAGTATTAGCTACAACATTCTCAGAAGAATCATCACCACAACAAGCAATATTTCCGAGTCTTGTATATTCTCCAATATTTTCCTGGCCTGATTTAATCCAGCATGAATTGCCTTGGCAGCTAGCAAAACTATTAAAGTTAGGTGTTTTTCCTTCAGGGCCCAAAGCCACGCCACTATTTCTCCATGAGCCTGAACCATCATCGCAAGCAGCACAGTCATTTTGACTGTTATCACAATCGTACCACTTGCCTTCAAACTCCAGAGCAGTTATATCGTTTATTCTAAAAACATCTTTTTGAACAGTTCTTGCAGCTTGATCATTATAGCTTCCGTAGCATTTGCCATCATAAACAGCGTCTGTATTCCAATCGCAACAAGCATAATTTGTTCCTAAACAAGTTACACCATTACCAACCCTACAAGTATTATAAAATTCATTTACATCATCGCCACAATATTGTGCAAGCTGATTTATTGTCTCTGTTGCCTGCCTTGTAAAAGGAGTTATATCTTCAAATAAGTTAGATGGCAAGAAAAATTGTGAATTATCCCCGCATCCAGGATCATCTATATCAATCATTCCATTATTATCATCATCTTGTTGATTATTACATGCATCCCTACTAGTTGAATCTTTATTTCCAATGAGTTCCTGGCAGTGTAAATCATCTGTGTTATCCTGTGTATCTGGAAAACCGTCGCAATCATTATCTGATAAATCAAAGCAAGTTCCATTAATAAAGTTTTCAGGGCTTGGTTCAATGTTGCCGGTACATGACCCCCATGCACCATTGCTGCATGTTTGAGTTCCTGATCTACATCTACCCCGAGTTAGCCCACAAGACCTTACTAAATTCTCATCTACGAGACCATTAGGGTCACAATTATCGTTCAAACCATTGCAGACTTCACCTATGTTTGGATTTACATAATCCTTATCATCATCGCAATCTAAATTGTTTGTCTGATAACCAGGTAGAGGGTAACAAAGCTTGATACGATCAAAGATACTATTGCTTCCAAATTGATCTGAGTCTCTATCCCTAAATAATTCTATGCCTACTGCTTGCGCGCCATATCTTTGGCTCAAGTCTATAGAGCTATCATCATTTGGTGTACATGCGCCATAATTCGCTGATATCATTGCACTGTCCAAAACTGATGACTGACCATCGTTATTTAAGTCTGGTCTAAAAATATTCCATATGTCTACATCCTCCACGCCAATACAGCTTAACTTCTTGCTCAAGTCGTACTTTAAATTATAATTAGCAGCACCTTCGCAAACTCCAAAAAGAGAACCAACTGTAGCTATGTCCAAAATGTCGACTACTCCATCATTATTCACATCAGCATCCGCATTATTAGTGGAGTAATACTGATTAAGTACATTAATATCTTCCTGTCCTATACAAGAAGTATAGCAATAAGCATCGGCAAAAAAAGCAAGAGCAGGAATTAATATAATTACAAATATTAAAAGTATTACGCCTCTTTTAAACATACAATAATTTTGATTAAGAAATTTATATAGCTTTCCATTGTTTTAAAACAAAACTTTTATAAAGAAAATAACAATTTTTTATATATGCAAGAGATAAGAACAGGTGTAGATTCATTAGTTGATTTGATTAAGCAAAAGCATAACATTTCCCTGGAAGAGGCTTCTAAAACATTAGGCGTTCCTAGTGCTGTTATAAATGACTGGGCAGAATATTTAGAAGGTGAAAAGGTAATAAGCATACAATACAAGGGCACGACTCCGTTTTTAACAGAAGCTACAGAAGTGCAATTAAGTAAAGAGCAAACATTATATGTAAAAGAAGTTCAGGAAGATCTAACTAGAATTAAACAATATGAACCCAGGATTAAAGATGCTGAACTTGATAAAAGAAACCTATCAAGGATTGAATTTATCAATAAAGTAAAATTGCAATATTCTATTATAATGAATAACCTACAAGAATTTGTTTCAAGCAACAGCGATGATTTAGAAACTTTTAAAAAGATTAAAAGACGTTTACTTATATTTGAGAGGAATATTTTAGAATTATAAAAGAAAGAGGTGTATAAATGCCAGTTGAAACCTATAATTTTACTTCAGAAGGCATACCAATTACAGTTAGTATAACAACAAAAAAAGGTGAATTTGCCAATTTATATGAGATGACTGTAGCTAGCATCAGCAAGAATACAGAATTAATCTTAGAAAAGATAAGGCAGGAATTATCGCAAGAGGTTGAATTAGGTGCTGCAGATATTACAGACCAAAAGAAAGGTGCGATAATTAAGAAAAGATTTGAAGATACGATTAAAAGGCTAGTAATAAAATATTTTCCAGGTGTTGATCCGAATACATTAACATTCTTAACATCATATCTAATACAACATAGCTTAGGTTTAGGCAACCTGGAAATTTTGCTGGATGATAAAAACCTGGAAGAGATTGCTGTAAATGGTGCTGATCAGCCAGTATGGGTCTACCACCATAAACACGGCTGGCTTAAAACCAATGTAACATTAAAAAATGAGGATCAGATAAAGCATTACGCTAACTTAATCGGCAGGAAAGTAGGAAGGTCCATTACATTATTAGCACCATTATTAGATGCTCAATTAGAAACTGGTGAAAGGGCTAATGCAACATTACAACCAATATCGACATTTGGTAATACAATTACAATAAGGAAGTTCAAAGCAAAGCCTTACACAATAACTGATTTTCTTTTAGAGGAAACAGCTACGCCGCAGGCAGCAGCCTTATTCTGGCTTGCTGTTCAGTACGAATTATCCATATTGGTAAGCGGCGGAACTGCATCTGGTAAAACGTCCTTGCTAAACGCAATCTCAGGTTTTATTCCACCTAACCAGAGAGTAATTTCTATAGAAGACACTAGAGAAATTCAAATGCCTAGTTTCATGCATTGGATTCCCATGCTAACAAGGCTTCCAAATGTTGAAGGCAAGGGTGAAGTAACAATGCTTGATCTATTAATTAATTCCTTAAGAATGAGACCTGACAGGATTGTAGTTGGAGAAATCAGAAGGCAGAACGAAGCAGAAGTATTATTCGAGGCTATACACACTGGCCATAGTGTTTATTCAACTGTACATGCAGAAAATGTAGATGAGACAATAACTAGGCTTATCAATCCGCCAATTAACATTTCAAGGACATTATTGCCTGCTATTTCTGCGGTTACAACAATGTGGCGTAACAGGAGAACTGGGGTAAGAAGGCTTTTACAAATAGCTGAAATAAACAAAGATTCTTCAACAAATATTTTAATGCAAAGGGATATTAGAACTGATAAGCTTAATTGGATTAAAAATTCAAAAACATTATTTCCGACATTGATGGAGCAGACTGGCTTGAATATGCAAGAGATAAAAGATAGTTTAACTGAAAAGGTAAATATTCTGAAATGGATGGCTAAGAATAAAATCAATACAGTCGACGGCGTCGGAAAGGTAATGGCCAATTACTACACTAATAAAAAGGATTTAATGGATTATATTGCTAAAAATAGGTGATTATTATTAAACCTAAACTGGAACTACCAAGATCTATACAAATTAGAATAAGCTTATTGGCAAAAAGATTAGCTAGATCTTTTCCAAGGCTGAAGTCTGATCTAGCCCAAGCTAATATGGACATAAGCGTTGAAGATTTTATTGCCAAGACATTGCAATCGTCTTTAATACTGTCAATTGGTTTGATAGTATTATTCTTGATTATACTAGGAATTATAGGGGCAAGTCCACTATTTTTGATCCTGATTGTACCTGGAGTTATATTGGCATCATTTTTTTATCTGTTACAGCTGCCAAAAACTAAAACAAAAAAGGTGCAAAGGGAAATTGACAAAGAAATTGTATACGCCGGCAGATTTCTTTTAATAGAATTAACAGCAGGTGTTCCATTATATGATGCAATAAATAACGTTGCTAATAGCTATAAAAAGGTTGGCAGGTATTTCTCTCAGATAACAAGAAAGGTTGAATCCGGCACAACTATGGAGATCGCATTAGATGAAGTAATATCTGAAACGCCGTCTGAAAATTTCAGGAAGTTATTATGGCAGATCAACAACACATTAAGAACAGGTAGCGACATAAATACATCCTTGCAGGCGATTATAGAACAAATCTCCAGGGAGCAGCTAATTGAAGTCCAAGAATATGCCAGAAAATTAAATCCGATGGTAATGTTCTACCTAATGTTAGCAGTAATAGTTCCTAGCTTGGGTATAACAATGCTTGCCTTGCTGTCAACATTTGTAAAATTAAATATCAGCCTTGGGCTACTGATCGGTATAGCTATATTAATCGGAATTATTCAGTTTGGATTCTTCTCCTCAATAAGACTATCAAGACCTGGAGTCGAGATATGATTCCTAAATTTATAGACAACTTGGCACATAAATTAGAGGGATTGGTTCCAAGAAAATATCAAGAAGACTTAAAAACCAAGGCCAAGAAAGCCGGTTATGAAGAAAGTTTTATTAAAAATTTATTTAAGATAATAACAATATTAACCTTAAGCTTAACTGTATTATCATTAATAATTTACATTATAGCAGGAAGCAAAGTATCTCTGATTAAATTCTTTATTATACTTATATTTTTAGTTATAGTATTCTTGTTGATATTTTCTGCAATTACTTTTTTCAGCATTTTCATATGGTTAAGTATCAAACGGTTTAAAAGGGCCAAAGAGATAGAATCTGTTCTTGGAGATTATTTACAGCTAGTATCTGCCAATGTCGAATCTGGTATGACAATAGAACAAAGTTTATGGTATGCAGTCAGGCCTAAGTTTGGGATTTTAGCAAGGGAAATGGAGATAGTTGCTAAAAAAACAATGTCAGGAACTGACTTAGAAGACGCATTGACAGAATTCGGAGAGGCTTATGATTCTGATTTATTAAAAAAGTCTCTAACAATTCTAATTGAAGGGCTGGAAGCTGGTGGTAGGCTTGCAGATTTATTAAATAAAATATCATGGAATATTAAAGAAACGCAGATATTAAGAAAAGAAATAGCATCAAGTGTTACAACATATGCCATGTTCATTGCGTTCAGTGCATTATTGGCAGCACCATTCTTATATGCTTTATCTTACCAGTTAATTCATATTATGACAACGATAACATCCAAGATAAACATACCGGAAGCAACTGGGGCAATAAATCTGCCAATATCCGGAGGGGGCATTGGCATTGTAGCCTCTGATTTCAGGATATTTGCAATAATTTCATTAATAATTACAGCATTGTTCTCTGCATTAATAGTTTCAACTGTTAAAAAAGGTGATGTTAAAGCTGGTTTTAGAAACATTCCAATTTACATAATAATAGTGTTAATTTTGTTTTTTATAGTGTCTGCAGTATTAGGAACTTTTTTAAGCAGATTAATATAAAAGATACAGAAAGGTTTAAATATATGCTAAATAATTTAGTTTTTATAATAAAAAGGTGATTGATTAATGTTCAAAAAAGGTCAGGCAGCCATGGAATATCTTATGACCTATGGCTGGGCAATTCTTGTTGTTCTAATTTCTTTAGGAGCATTATTTTACCTTGGCGTTTTTAATCCAACTGTACCAAGTACATGTCAGATAGCAGCGCCATTTAGCTGCCAAGATATATTAGGAAAAGATGGTACAGGTGCTACACCAGTTGATCAAGTTCTAATTAGGATTGGTGCAGCTGGAATTAGTAATGCACAAATTGTTATAGCTAATGGCATACAAGTAAACGGAGCAGCTTGTCCGATAACAAAAATGAGTAACACAGCAACAGGTCAAAACCTTATTCCTGTTGGTTCAACTACTGCTGATTTATCCACAACAGAGAATACGCCAAAAGTAATTACTTGCACTGCCACGTTTAGCAAAGGTGATAAATTCTCAGGAACAATAACTGTATCTTATAAGACTTCAACAGGCGGTCTTGATCATACAACAATAGGGCAATTCTCTGGAACAGTTGAATAAATATGAAAAAGAATATTAAAACACAAGAAAACAAATCGAGGTTTACAAAAGTAATATTAGTCTTTCTAGCTTTATTTGCTTTTTTAATAATCTTAAATTACTTGGATATAACTGGCAATGTGTTCAGAGAGTCCACAGATGGTTATATACAAGTAAGTTCTAAACCAGATGATGCATCAATTTACATAGATAATGTTTACTATGGAGTAACTAGCAAAGAGATAAGATTAGGAGAAGGGTATTATATGTTAAGAATAGAAAGAAATGGTTATATTCCCTATGAAAAGGAGATAGCTATTGAGGCTGGCAAAAGGCCTAGGTTAAAGGTTGTATTAGTAAGGGAGGGTTAAATGGAAAATAAGAACTTCAAGAATATCATAGCAATTCTGTTAGTTTTAATTGTTGTTTTAGTTGTACTGGATTATTTGGAAGTCACAGGAGAGTCTTTTAGAGAAACTGGCAAAATCTATGCCGGCGGTAAGCCAGCAAGTGCAAAGATATATGTTGATGGCAAATACGAAGGATTGGGTCCAAAAACAATAAGATCATTAACGCCTGGAACACATGTACTAAGAGTCGAGAAAACAGGTTATCAATCATTTGAAACAATCTTCGAGATAAAAGCAAATAAACAAGCTAGGTCCATATTATACGACTTGGAATCACTTTAATAATATTTTTAAAGTATAGCTTTTTCTTATTTTTAATGCGATGGTAGTTTAGCCTGGCTAGAATGGGGCGTTGCCAACGCTCCGACGCGGGTTCAAATCCCGCCCACCGCATATATAACCAAAAATTATAAGAACAGATAATTTAGTTTACTTTTATGAAAAGAGGGATAAAATATCTTTTGTTTGCGGATTCTTGGGCAGGTCTTGCTCTTGGTATGATTGGCCCTATATATGCAATATTTGTTGAGCAAATTGGAGGCGATATTCTTGATGCAAGCTGGGCATATTTTACTTTTATGATAACATCTGGAGTAGCAATGTATCTAATAAGTTTACTGGAAGATAAATCAAAGCATAAAGAAAAGTTTGTTACGCTCGGCTACAGCTTGACTGCCCTCGGCTGTTTATCTTATATCTTTGTCTATAATCAAGTAACATTATTAATTACTCAAGTAATACTGGGATTATCAATCGCATTTGGCAGTCCTGCTTATGATGCATTATATTCGAGTTATGTTAATAAAAAAGAAGAAGCCTCTGAATGGGGCAGCTGGGAGGCAATGGGCTATATTGTAACTGCAATTGCTGCAATAATTGGAGGCTACATAGCAAGCTTATTTGGATTTAAGATATTATTTAGTATTATGTTTTTAGTTTCATTGCTCAGTGTTATTATTTCATTAAATCTTTTTAAAAATAAAAAATATCTATCAGCCTAAAAATAATTCTTTAAAGTTAATACAATCCCAACAATGAATAATAATGAAATAAGCATGTAAACCAATAAGCTACCATGAATAGTATATTCTGGTTTTCTGGTACCATGTCTTTTAGCTTTGTGATGCATTAACACCGTTAAGATTCCTTCTACGCCGCCTGCAACTACCCCTGCTATTGAAATTATTAATGCAAAGCTGCCAATATGTAGTAATATAAACATCAAGGGGATAATTAAAACTAAAAATAACGTAAGCCATTTATTAAGTTTATAGTCATATTCAAACATCCAGCGCAAAGCTAATCCTAATGCTAAAAATGATGTTGACATTGCAAATATGGCAAATAAATTTCCAAGTGGATAGACTATAGAACCAAGTTTATCGCCTAAGCCAGTTGTAGCCACTTCTGTTGTAGCCTTGCCTGTAACACCAACGACAGTAAAGGAAAACAGAATATAAACAAATGTAATAAAAACCATTGTTATTATAATAGACTTTTTCATTAACTTTTTATTACTATTAATAACCTGCCTAACTTCTGGGATAACAGATGCTCCTAAAAAGGCAAATAAGATTGTACCATACGGGACAAAAACATTAGTAAAACTAATTTCCTTATAATTATTATAATCAATATTTGTAAACGAGAATATAGCAATAAATAAGATTATTGTAAGAACACCGCCAATCATCCAGAATTCAATATTCTTAATTAATTTCAATCCCTTGTAGATTAAATAACCTAAAATGACGAATGCTATTAAAGAATAAATTAATTTAGAGCCACCAAGCAGATTGCTGGCAGATTCTCCAATACCAAGCAGATAAGCAATTAATGCTCCATAAATTCCAAATACCATTGCAAAGGCAAATCCAAACTTACCGTATTTTCCAAGAAATTTTTCAGCATAACCAGTCAACTCATGTTTTCCAGGCAGCCTTAAAGTAACCTCGCCTAGATATAAGTAAAGTATTGTCATTACAAACCCAAGAATTAAAATTTCTATTAAGCCTAGTAAAAAACCTGACTGAGCTATTGCATAAGGCATTGCTAATATTCCAGCACCGACAATGCTGCCTATAATAAGGGCTATTGCCAAAAGTAAAGTTCTCATTAAAAGTTAGTAAAATTCGCTTGTTTTTAATCTTTAGTAATTATCTTTTAATAGTAATCTTTATAAATAAATAGAATAAACTATTTTTAATGCAAAAAGATATTAATAAAAAGCAGTATTCTTTAGGTGATATAATAAGCTCTGCATGGCATATCTATAAAAACAATTTTAAATTGCTCTTAATAATAAGCTTATTATTTTATTTGCCATTATTTATTATATTAAAAATCTTTGAAATTGGTATAGACTCTTCACTTAGCATTAATATCATTTATGTTATTATATCAATAATATTTATAGTCATTGTCACATTAATAGGCAATTACATCCCAGCCATAGCAGTAGTATATTCCGTTGATAAAAAGCTAAGAAAGCAAAACGTCAGTTACAAAGAAGCAATAAAAAAAAGCTTCTCCAGATTTTTCCCTGTAGTTGGGACTAGCATTTTATTTGTTATATTCTTGATAGGGTTATTGTTGTTACTAATTGTTCCAGGAATAATTTTTTCAGTATATTGGCTTTTCTCAATATATGCAGTTGTTCTAAAAAATATCAGCGGCAAGAAAGCCCTTGATTACAGCAAAGCTATTGTAAAGAAAAGGTGGTGGAGAGTTTTAGGCATCACCTTAGTAATAACTATACCAACAGCAATAATAAGCAGCATAATCAGCAAAATATTGTTAATCGCTTCAAGCCATGCAATTATGGAGATAATCGCGAACACTTTAACTAGCATTATAGGCCT
>CAYWWS010000004.1:13860-14668 GCA_964462105.1 Candidatus Woesearchaeota archaeon | reverse complement strand
ACGAGATTAATGTTATTTTGCATAAAGACGATTCAGTAACAGTTAGCGATAATGGCAGGGGGATTCCAATAGATACCCATCCAACTGAAAACAAACCAGCTGTGGAAGTTGTCATGACCATGCTTCATGCAGGTGGTAAGTTTGATAAGAAAAGCTACAAGGTTTCAGGTGGTTTGCATGGTGTTGGTATATCTGTTGTAAATGCTTTATCCAAGTTTTTGAGAGTGGATGTTAAAAGAGACGGCAATATTTATAGCCAAACATATGAAAAAGGAAAGACTGCTTCTCAACTAACAATTATCGGGACTACTGCAGAAACCGGGACTTCAGTAACCTTCATTCCAGACAATGAGATATTTACAACAACAACTTTTGAATATGATATTTTAGCTACCAGGTTAAGGGAGCTTGCTTTCTTGAATAAAGGATTAAAAATAGTAATTCAAGATGAGAGAGTAGAGAGATTAGAGACCTTTCAGTATAAAGGCGGGATAAAAGAATTTGTTGAGTATATTAATAAAAACAAAAATAAACTGCATGATATAATTTATTTTGAAAAAACTCAGGATAAGATATCCTGTGAGATTGCCTTACAATATAATGATACTTATAATGAAAACGTCCATAGTTTTGTTAATAACATCAATACAATAGAGGGTGGCACTCATTTAATCGGTTTTAAGACAGCAATTACTAGGGCTATCAATGATTATATTAAAAAAAATAAATTAAGTGATGTAAAATTATCTGGTGATGATGTTAGAGAAGGTTTAACCTGCATCATCTCAATTAAGATTCCAGAACCTCA
>CAYWWS010000004.1:13263-13850 GCA_964462105.1 Candidatus Woesearchaeota archaeon | reverse complement strand
GTTGATTGATAGTATTGTTTATGAGAATTTAGTTAGTTTTTTTGAAGAAAACCCCAGTGTAGCAAAAAATGTAATTGGAAAATGTATACTTGCTGCTCAAGCAAGAGAAGCTGCAAGAAAAGCCCGCGAGTTAACTAGAAGAAAAGGAATATTAGAATCTGGAAATCTGCCTGGAAAATTAGCTGATTGCCAAGAAAAAAATCCTGAAAAATGTGAATTATACCTTGTGGAAGGGGATTCAGCCGGAGGTTCGGCGAAACAAGGAAGAATGCGTGAATTTCAAGCAATCTTACCATTACGAGGAAAGATTTTGAATGTTGAAAAAGCAAGATTGGATAAAATATTTAAAAACAATGAGATTGTCACAATGATTTCTGCTATCGGAACTAGTATTGAAGAGGAATTTAACATCAATAAAGCAAGGTATCATAAGATAATTATTATGACAGATGCTGATGTTGATGGAAGCCATATATCCTGTTTATTATTAACTTTTTTCTATAGGCATATGAAAGGCTTAATTGAAAAAGGTTACATTTACATGGCTCAGCCCCCGTTATATAAGATTAAGAAAGGCAAACAAGAAA
>CAYWWS010000004.1:7237-13253 GCA_964462105.1 Candidatus Woesearchaeota archaeon | reverse complement strand
TGATGAGGAATTAAAAAAAACAGTTTCAGAATTAGGGGAAGTTGAGATTCAGCGTTTTAAAGGGCTCGGTGAGATGAATCCTGAACAACTATGGGAGACAACAATGAATCCTGAAAATAGGATATTGAAAAAAATAACTATTGAAGATGCAATATTGGCAGATCAAATATTTACTATTTTAATGGGCGATGAGGTAGAGCCTAGGCGTGAATTTATTGAACAACATGCTAAATTAGTTAAAAACTTGGATGTGTAAAATGGAGTTACGTTGTATGATAACAAGATTGGAGAATTCAGATTATAGTAATGCAATTGTTAGTATAGACTGGCTAATAGATCAATTATTTCCAATTGTTGTTAGATCAACAGAGCATATAGGTATGGATTATACACACGAGGATATTACAAGAGTTTTAGCTCATGGTTTAATGCTTCGCAAGGTGTATATTGAAAGATTGTATAGAGCTATATTTGATCAGGGTGTCACGGTTCCAAAAGATGAAGATCCCACTTTATACATACCATCAATAGAACAAAGAAATGACTGAGCAAATAAAAATAAGATTAATTGAAGATGAGATGAAGGAAAATTACATAGATTATTCCATGTCAGTTATCACTGCAAGAGCCCTTCCAGATGTTCATGATGGATTAAAACCAGTGCATAGAAGGGTTTTATATGCTATGCACCAACTTGGATTGTTACACAACAAGCCGCATAAAAAGTCAGCTAGAATTGTCGGAGAAGTTTTAGGTAAATTCCATCCACATGGCGATATTGCAGTGTATGATACGCTAGTAAGATTAGCCCAGGATTTTTCTTTAAGATATCCTTTAGTCGATGGCCAGGGTAATTGGGGTAGTATTGATGGCGATAATGCGGCTGCAATGCGCTACACCGAGGCAAGATTAAGTAAAATAGCAGAGGAAATGCTTGCTGATATCGACAAAGACACTGTCAGGTTTGTTGATAATTTTGACAGCTCATTAAAAGAGCCGATAATCTTGCCCGCTAAATTGCCAAATCTGTTAATCAATGGTGCATCGGGAATTGCAGTTGGTATGGCAACTAGCATACCTCCGCATAATATTAAGGAAGTTGTAGATGCTGTAATTGCCTTGATTGACAATCCTGAAACTTCAATAGATGATTTAATTAATTATATCAAAGGCCCTGATTTCCCGACAGCGGGATTAATTCTTGGCAAGTCCGGGATAAAACAAGCCTACAAAACCGGCAGGGGCAAAATCATTGTAAGGGGTAAAACAAATATTGAAAATAATTCAATTATCATAGAACAGATTCCATATCAGGTTAATAAATCATTGCTAATAGAAAGCATGGTGGATAGTGTTAAGGACAAATTAATAGAAGGAATAAGGGACATTAGAGATGAAAGTGACAGAAAAGGTATAAGGATTGTTGTTGAGTTAAAGAAGGATGCTAATCCAGAAATTGTCTTGAACCAATTATATACCCATACAAGCTTGCAGACAACTTACAGCATTATTATGATAGCTTTGGTTGCTGGTCAGCCAAAAGTAATGACATTAAAAGATATTATCCATCATTACATTACCCATAGAAAAAGGATTGTAACAAGAAGAACTAAGTTTGAATTGAATAAAGCAGAAGAAAGGGCTCATATTTTAGCTGGATTAAAAATAGCCCTTGCTAATATCGATGATGTTATAGTTTTAATTAAGAAAAGTGAAAATCCTGAAGTTGCAAGAATAGCTCTGCAAGAGAATTATTCCCTAAGTGGGAAACAAAGTCAGGCTATTTTAGATATGAAGTTACAAAGATTAACAACTCTTGAGCAAAATAAGCTACAAGAAGAATATGATAATTTAATTAAATTAATAGCAGAGTTAAAGGAAATACTGGCTGATGAGAATAAGATTTACAATATTATTAAACAGGAATTGCTTGAGTTAAAGCAGGTTTATGGTGATGAAAGAAGAACCCAATTAGTGGATGGCGATGAAGTAATAGAAGATGAAGATTTAATACATGAAGAAGACGTTGTAATAACAATAACAAATTCCGGTTATATAAAACAGATTCCTCTTGATAATTATAAGCAGCAAAAACGCGGAGGGCAAGGTGTAATCTCATCTGATATTAAAGAAGAAGATACTATCAAACAGTTATTTGTAACTAAAAATACAAATTATTTATTATTATTTACAAACCATGGCAGAGTTTACTGGCTTAAGGCTTACAATGTTCCTTTAAGTACTAGGTATTCAAGGGGAAAAGCCATTGTTAACTTATTAAATTTAAAAGAAAATGAAAGAATAGCAACAGTATTGCCAATAGAAAACTTCACTAGCGACAAATATTTATTATTTGCAACCAAAAACGGGATTTTAAAGAAAACTAATTTGGAAGAATATAGTAATCCAAGAAACAACGGGATAAACGCCATTAATTTGCTAGAAAATGATGAATTAATTCAAGTCTTATTAACTGATAATAATCTAAACATCGTTCTGGCAACAAGCAAGGGGTTAGCTGTCAAGTTTAATGAGAAGGATGTTAAATCTGTTGGAAGAAATTCAATTGGTGTTCGCGGCATTAGGCTAAAGAAAGATGATAAACTAGTTGGAATGGAAGTGGCAGATGATAATGCAACATTATTGACACTAACAGAGAATGGTTATGGTAAAAGAACAAAACTGGCTGACTACAGGCTTATAAGAAGAGGCGGATCTGGTGTCAAAAACATCAAGCCTAGTGAAAGAAATGGGAAGGTAATTGGCATTAAAGCTGTAAGTGAGGATGATGATATAATATTCATTACACAACAGGGAATGACTATTAGAACATATGTCAAAGATATTAGCTGCATTGGCAGAAATACTCAAGGTGTTAGATTAATGAAGCTAAAAGAAAAAGATAAAGTTAGTTCTATTGCAAGAGTTTTAAGCCAGGATAAAAAAGAGTCAATAGACTTTGATTAAGTTTGTTCTTCAACGCAAAATTATATAAATAAACTAATCAATGCTTTAACAATGAATAAAATTTTACCAAAACTGAAATATCCTAAATTTTTATTGTTGATTTTAACATTTATTTTAGCATATTTTATATTTAAAGAAAGTAATTCTTTACCCTTCAATAATGCATTATTATCTTTGGGTTATACTGGCACATTTTTAGCTGGGATATTTTTTATTTATGGCTTTACTGCAGCTCCAGCGACAGCTATACTATTAGTTTTAGCAAAAGAGCAAAATATTATTTTAGCGGGATTTATTGCCGGTTTCGGCGCACTTATTGGTGATCTGTTAATATTCAGATTTATTAGACACTCTTTTGCAGATGAAATTAAAAAATTATCGAAGGAAAAGGTATTTAGTCGTGTCGGCAATAACATTCCTAAATCATTTAAGAAATATTTTATTGCTATTTCTGCCGGTTTTATTATTGCATCCCCGCTACCAGATGAAATAGGGGTTTCATTGTTGGCTGGTGCAACCAATATCTCAACAAAAGTATTTTCTATAATTTCTTACATATTGAATACTACAGGGATCTTTGTAGTATTAATCATTGGTTCTATGACCTAAATAGTTGAAAAATCCCATAAAGTTAGTTTTGTTTGGTATGCATACTTTTAAATTAAGAGATTACAGACCAGCCAATCAAACGCCATCTAGAACCGACTAGTCTTGATATTGTAATTCTATTCTCTTTATTGGCGCATACCGGGATTTTCAATTTAACATGAACATAATTCTTATGCAATTCAGTAACAATCCCCACAGTAGCTGCTGAATTAACGTTTAGCATTAATGTTTCACCTTTTTTTAATGGCTCAACAATCAATTCATCTTTAGCGCCAACAACTCTCTTTAATAGATTTGGTTTTAATTTTAATTCAAAAAAATTATCCGGCATATTTCCCGGGAGGCCGATTATATTACCAGTTAACCTGTCTGATTTAACTAAACTAGGATCCAAATTTGTCAATAAGCCAAAGCTGCCACCCGGCCCTACTTCATTGACATCTAATCCGCCTGTTTTCAAGGCAACAACCTCTGCGAGTATTGATATATAATTTATTCTCCCTTCTTTTTCCTTTTTTAATCCAGGCTTAATCTCTATTTTATCACCAGCTTTTAATTTACCTTGTTTTAAAGCCCCACCTAATACACCGCCAACTAACTTATCAACAGGCGTTCCTGGTTTATTAATATCAAAACTTCTGGCGACAAACATTAAAGGATTTTTAGTTAAATCTCTATTTGGGGTTTTAATTATATCCTCTATTGCTTCTATTAACTTATCGATATTAACATTATGTTGCGCGGAAACTGGGATTACTGGGGCATTTTCTGCAATTGTGCCTTTTATGAAGTTTTTAATTTCTTGATAGTTCTTGAGCGCTTGTTCTTTGCTTACCAAATCAATTTTATTCTGAACTATTACAATATTTTTAACACCTATAATCTCCAAGGCCATTAAATGCTCTTTAGTTTGTGGTTGCGGGCAAGATTCATTTGCAGCAACCAGCAATAAAGCACCGTCCATGATTGCTGCTCCGGATAGCATTGTTGCCATTAATGTTTCATGCCCAGGTGCATCAATGAATGAGACTTTTCTTACAAATTTATTTCCATCTGAATTAGTAGTATAAGCCTTGTTTTTTTCATCATAATAAAAAGAGCAGTCAGCATAACCCAGTCTTATAGTAATTCCGCGTTTGATTTCTTCGCTATGTGTATCAGTCCATTTTCCAGATAAACGTTCAGTTAAGGTTGTCTTTCCATGGTCAACATGGCCAACCAAACCCAGGTTTACTTCTGGTTGCATGTTTATGTCCTTTGTTTTAGTCAAGATAAAATCCTCCTGAATAAAAAAGATAGGTTAGTATTTATAAAACTAACTTAAGAACCAGTTTTAAGCAATTCATCCAATGGCTTGCTGCCATATTTAACAGCTTTAAGGTTTATCTGAGCAAGTCCTGGATTTAATATATTACCAACAACAGTTTTTCTTTTCCTTGTACCTTTTTCTAGATATCTAACACCAGGTCCTTTTGTTAATAATATTCTTTTTCTGCCAGTCATATTTAAGTCAGGCCTTATTGGAAAACCAGCACCATCACTGCCTCCAGTAATCTCAAATTCATAGCCAAGCAATCCCAGCTCATCTCCGGTAATTTTGTCCTTTACTTTTTTATTTCTAAAGATCTCTGCTTGTTCATCCTTGATTAGTTTATTATAGCTTTTTCCAGATTTTACATCGTTTATTGTTAATTTAAATTCTGCCATGTTAAAAGCCTAGAACCAGTTTTTATAAAGCTTTTGTTTATAATTCAAGATACTCATCAACAGTATTTTTCATCACGTTTTCCTTTCTTAATATTCCCTTTCCGCAATAATGACATCTATAAACCTGAATATTGCCTTTTCTCTTAAATTTATAGCCGCATTTATCGCAAACATAATTGTCTTCTTCTTTTACAGTTTCCGCAATTACTGCCTTCTCTTTAGGAACAGTCTTTTCGTAGCAGGATTTGCATATTAACTTTGTTCCTGTTTTATCGTATCTTACTAGGTCTATTGGAACTTTATTGTTACAGATTTTACATAGAACTTTAACGCTGGATTTATCATAATTATTATCTTCCATAACTATTAGTAAGAGCAATAAGTTTTTAATCTTTTCTCTGAAATCTCTCTAAAATTTATTTTCAATAGATTCGTCTTTTTTAACAAGCTTAGAGTAAAATAGTTTGCCAAGGATAGCAAATACAATTAAAAGTATTACTATAACCTTTACAATAAATTCTTTTATAAATATCTGACCCAGTTTAAAAGAGTGGAATATTATTAAAATTAGTACTGCATAAATCAGATAATGCAGTCTTTTCCAATTCTTCCCAAGAAGCTTAATTGATTTATTATTTGAAGTAATAGCCATTAAAGCCAGAATTAAAATTGATATTAATCCAAGGTTTGTATAAATATTTTCCGAAGCTTTTGTTAAATCCCAATTAAAAAA
>CAYWWS010000004.1:771-7227 GCA_964462105.1 Candidatus Woesearchaeota archaeon | reverse complement strand
TTTAGCTTTAGCTAAAAGAGTAGCATGATCCCAAAGTTATAAACTAAGAAAACATGAATCAATGCAAATATAAATGTATAAATCCCGAGCC
This sequence comes from Candidatus Woesearchaeota archaeon, assembly GCA_964462105.1. Taxonomy (GTDB): domain Archaea; phylum Nanobdellota; class Nanobdellia; order SCGC-AAA011-G17; family CAYRAU01; genus CAYWWS01. Next base: position 7,136 of record CAYWWS010000004.1, on the reverse strand, counting down.
ATCTTCTATTTATTAATAGATTAACTGTAAAATTATTTCTTTTTATCTTAACCAGCAAAGGTATAAACAATACAAATATAATAGACAACAAAGCTAAAAATCCGAAGCTGCTTATATAAACTAAATTTTGCTGTTTTGATGAGTTTACTGTAATCCATCCTATAAAAAAAATTAAAAGAATTATTGATATGCTAATAAGATGAATCTTTAGCTTATTACTCATTACTTGCCACCTAGTTTTTTACTTCAATCCTCTTGCCGTTTTCATATTTGTATAATTTTCCTTCTTCTTCGCTATGGGAAATTTTATGTGAGCCATCACAAAATGGTTTATTCTTGCTTAATCCGCACATGCAAATCCATCTGCTTTCTCCACTAATTTTTATTTCCACTGGTCCCTTTTCCTCATGTTTTATAATTCTTGCCATTTAACACCTCTAGTTTTATCAACACTGGTTTTATATATTTTTCTTAAAATGTAAGTATTAATAAAATTTGTTTAATACCCATAATGAATTAAACTCCCCATAAAGGATTTTGCTTTCTTTTAATTTCTGCGATTTCTTTTAGAGTTTCCATTTCCTGCTCGTTCAAGAATTTTTTAATGGCTTTCAACCTTTTAAAGTCATCTTCAGGGATATCGCTATAAATTATATCGCTTTCAAAAATGTGCCTGTTAACAATGACGTCTGGGAGTGCAATTGCAACCTGGTTCTTGGCTTTAATTTCATTGACATTTTCTCCGTCTATCTGAATGCTTTTAATAATGCCAATAGAATTGCCGTTTTTTTTCATTAGTTTAATATTAGTCCTTAAAATTCCAACTGACAAGTCAATGCCTACAACAGCCGGATTGCTCTGCCTGAATATATAACCGGGCATTATGGTAAATTTGCAAGGCCTGACCAAAGAAGCTAATTCCTTACTTTCTAATTCTTTAGTCTTATTTTGTTTGAATTTTTCATAATCTTCAATGATTTTGTAGATGACATCATGTACAATTATCGGAATGCTTGATTTTAATTCTTTAATATTAAATCCCAGGATAACTTGATTTAATGCGTCTTTTTGCGATTCAGCTTCTGCAATATCTTTTTTAGTGATATCACCGAGTGATGCTTTTCTTATTGGAATCTTTTTTTCCTTTAATAAAGCAATCAATGCCTCTAATGAACCAAGCGAATCTGCCTTAATTATCAATCCTTGTTTATCCGTATCAATAATTACTTCCTGAATTTCCTGTTGAATTTCTTTTTTTATCTTTTCTAAGTTAGTATTAGCAACCATTAAAGGCATTCCTGGGCTGGCATCTTTAATATTAGGCGCGATAATCCTTATAGAACAAGCAGCCTCAACATTCTTTACTGTTTTTTTACCATCAAATATGCTTCTAATCTTAGTGACTATTGGCTCGTTTATACTGCCAATAACTATCTGATCATTAATCTTAATATTGCCATCATAAATTATTGTATCCAGGTAAGTTCCAATTCCTTTTTCGTCTTTAACCTCTAAAATGACGCCTCTACCTGGGGTCTTTATGTTAATCTTTAAGCTTTCCTCCAAGAATTTCTGAGCTAAACCAGTTAGAACCATTAATAATTCCGGAATTCCATCACCTGTTTTAGCGGATACTGGAACTATTACAATTTGCTTTGTATAATCCTCAATTTTATCAAATCTTTCTGCATTAAAACCATGTTCATATAGTTTGCCGACTAATTCGTATATTTTAGTATCAAACTTAGATTTAATATCGGAATTCTGACTTTCTATAGTTTTTAACAAATTTTTTCCCGGTTTCCAGCCCTTGATCAAATCAATTTTATTGGCAGCTATAATAAAAGGTGTTTTATAGCTCTTTAATATTTCAATAGCTTCTATTGTTTGTGGTTTAATGCCTTCATTAATATCAATAACTAGAACGGCTATATCGGCCAGGCTACCCCCTCTTTTTCTTAAGCTAGTGAAAGATGCATGGCCAGGTGTATCTAAAAACAAGAAACCAGGAATCTTAATCCTACTTGAATCAATAAGACCTTTACATAATTTTTCTATGATATTAAATGGAAGTTTAGTGCATGAAATTGCCTGTGTTATTAATCCAGGTTCAGCTAATGCAATAGAGCTTCCTCTAATATAATCTTGAATGCTTGTTTTTCCATGATCAACATGGCCTACAAAAGTAACTATTAATTGTCTTAACATTTTAGCCACCTAGTTAAAAATATATGTTAAATGCTAGAATTACGGTTTTTTAAAGGTTTTTATTGAACTTTAGATAATACCATAATCAGTTAAAAATCTGCGTAAATTATCTGCATTAGATCTATCTTCTCTTCCAAAAAATTTACTATCACTGGCAAGATGAGATAGTCTATCTGCTAACTGCTCTCTTTGAATTAAGATAGATTCTTTAACTGATGGATATGTTACTAATTGGGGTATATGATCACTGACTGGGAATCTAACTTTTATTGGATTGTAAATAAATCCTCGTCTAGCAAACCTAACACTTGTAGCACTATTAACTATATCATCAGACGCTCTTCTGCCCATATCACAAAGTCTGTTAAATATTGCTATATAAGAGTAGTCTCTAATTACCTTGCTCGTGTTTTTATGCGACGGATATCCATGGTCATGTGGCGGGAAAAATGCTTGTTCTAAAAATGAGTATTCTCTCTCATAAGTTAAAGCTAATAAATAAGAAGTCAATAGCTTGGCATAAGAATATTCAGGCCTTGTTAACATGACATGGTCTGCATCAAACATCACACTATCGCGCTCACCATTTCTATTGCTGTACTGAAGATGATGGAGGTATTCATCGCCTTGGGCGTAGACTAATTTATCAAGGTCTGCAAAGGGCCCTATAAACGGTCTTAATAATTGAGAAAATTCTGCGACTAGCCTGCTAATATCCTCTTGTTTAAATTTAGGATCATCCAAAACTTTGCCCTTAGCAAATAACTCAAGCAATCTTCCAAAATAGTGTTTACCTCTTTGAATTAAATAATATTCTTCTACATCCCTTGGTTGGTAGGTTTCTAAAACAGTTTTCAAGCGGTTTAATTGTTTTAATTCCCTTGTTCCATGAAGATGAAACATTCTTACAACATCTATACTAGAATTTACGATAGAATTTTCTTCATCTGCTAGAGCTTTTCTATGACTATCAACTTTATTTTCATTATCACTTGTTAAATCAATAGTATCTAATGTTCTCCTAGCTTCTTTTAGAGCTATAACATTTAGATCATGGCTATTACCATCTAAGAACTCCATAAACAAAAGAGGATTACCCCCATGCTCCATTAATCCAAATACAAGAGGCGCTCGTAAACCTATAGAATTCCAGAACTCCATCTGCCTTTTTTGATAATCCATGCTTGACATTACTCTTTTATGATGTCTGTATCCTATGTCACCTTTTCTAAAAGTACTTTGTTCAGCTACTTTTAACAAAAGTTCTAATGGAAGACTCCTACCATCATGGCCCCTAAATGTAATTCTTTTAAGTTTAGTCCTTTCAATCAAACCTGTACTAGGTGGATCCTTATACTCCACACTATCTATACTAGCAATATCTAAACTAGGATAATGTCTTTTTAATTTTTCCAGATTACTCCCACTTGTTAACAAAACTTTGAAAAAATCAGCTTCTGTAAAAGCAAGAGGGATATCTCTAACAAGATTGCGGCCTGATACTGTCTCACCTACTGAAATTTGACCCATAGTTATATTCATTAATTCTTTTAAGCATAACTTATATTATTAATAAAAAAACATTTAAAAGCGTTTTGGTTAACAGTCTAGCTGTATATTCTTCTTCCAATGTTATGAACTGATGATATTATATCTTTAAAGTTCTCCAATATAATAGGGGCATTTTGAACATTCCAGAACTTTTCATGAAGTTCATTGCATCTATCAGAAAGCAGCCTTTTATTGTCGGATAATATATAAGCCAGCTCGGCGTCATTTGTATAATATGCTTTCATGGTGTCCCAATAGAATTTTTCAATATCGCTGGATAATTCAACCATAATTTTGAATGCCTTATTTTGCGATGTCATTCTATCTAATTTTCTGGCAATCCTCTTAATACCATCAGCCACTCTTTCGATGTTTAATGATACGTCCCAAATATTAAGTATTTCGCTTGTATTTAGCTTATTATTCTTATTAACCAGGTTTGGATAGTCTAGAGCAAATCTCATAGTTCTTATTATCAGATAAACCATCCTATTGACTTCTTCGTCTCTGCTAACTATACCAGTAGAATAATTTTCCTTCGGTATGTGTTTAATATCTGCAAACATAGATCTTGTTATATTATCAACTTTTCTTAGTATCTCATGAAGAGTTACTTCATTGTAATCTAGAAAATCTTTTGTCGTAATTGCATCAGAACTTTGATCTACTATTTCCAAAGCCATTAGATTTTGAACAATATTCTTTACATCGGAAAAATACTTATTAATCTCTTTGCCATTGATTTTTATGGTATTATAATTTTTAATATAAGCTGAAACAATCTCCCTTTTAATTCTTGGCACGTCCTTGCCGTCTATATCTATAGAAATCTCTTTTTTATCAAAGTCTTTTTCTCTTGACGTTGCAGACAAGATTAGTTCATTGTCTAAATTCTCAGTTATAAAAACCATCTGCCCTTTTTTTAAATTATTTCTTTTGATCCAGCTGTTAGGCACAGAGATTACAAATGAAGAATTTCCAAACTTTATCAACTTTCTATATTCCAAATTAATTCCCCCCATATATTATATAACTAATATATAGGGTAGGTATATATATTTAAAGTTTTTTATATATTGTTAGGTGGGTTATATGAAGAATTTAGCTAGAAAAAAATGGGAAGAAGATGATTGGGAAGATGAATGGGAAGAGAAAGACAGTTATAACAAGAAAAAAAGAGAGGAACTGGTAGATGCTGAAGAGATGACCAGTGCTGAAGCAGGTTTTATGCAGGGCTGGGAGGAAGCTTAAAGTTGCTAGGTTGTAAATTAATAGGTATTATTATCTAAATTGCCTTAATTAGTTCTATATAGGGTTCTGTACGCTTAACCAACTTAACAGAATTATTTGTTTAATAGCAATTGTTCCAAGCAACATATCTATTTTACAACAATCTTCTTTGGCTTTTTAACTGTCTTAATACCTTTTTTAAGAAATCTCATGTGTAATCCGTTATAGTCGCTATATTCTAATACAACTCCGTCTTTTCTAGGAATTTTTATTGTTAATATACCATCTTTGTATTTCGCACTAATCTTATCAATATCTGCATTTTCAGGTAGTGGAATAACTTTATAATAATCTAAAAAGCTTTTTTCTTTCTTATAGAAATTCTTTTTCTTTATTTCTATTTCATCTTTTCTTCTAGTCTTTACTTCAATAAAGCTCTCTATAATCTCAAGTTCAATGTCTTTTTTATCAATGTCAGGCAAATCAATTTTAATAATTATTTCATTCCCTCTGTCTTCTATATGACTTAAAGGCAGTCTTAATTCTGGAAATTTAACACCAAGCTCTTTATCAAAATCCTTCTTCATATTTTTAAATAGATCATCATACATTTTAATCAATATATTATAGACCTTTAGATTTAAAAATTTTACTCCAGGAAGTTAAATTCTTTTATGCTCTTAACACAAACATAAGGGAAATGCTTTTTATGCTGAATCTTTCTTTTGCCAAGGCTGGCATTTCATACTAAATCAGAATCGTATATTGTTTTATATTGATGCAGTTCAGACTCAGAAAACCACAAGCCAATTTCTCTTTCAGCCTCCTCTTTAGTGTCTGAAGTATGCAATAAATTGTAGATTGCCCTACTTTTGATATTTGATGAAAGAGCAGAAGCAGATCCATAATCTCCTCTAATAGTGCCCGCATCAGCTAAATTAGGCACTGTATGACCGGCTAATTTTCTTGCAACTTCCCTTGCGTGAACTCCCTCAACAACCATGGCTACGATTAGGCTAGAAGTCAAAAAGTTAACATTCCACTCATGAATCTTTTTCCCGATTTTAATCGGATCATCTGTGCCGAATGTCTTTTTAACATCTAATCCGTATTTTTGAGCATCATTTAAAGTATTGCCGCCAACTTTATTATACCATTTTTCTGTTACAGGATAATGCTTCTTTGCAAATTCCTTATCTACTTTAATTAATTTCAAGCTTATAATCTTTAACCCGATTTTCTCAAACCTATGGATTATCTCGCCTATTAAACCGCGAGCCACTCCATCCGGTTTTATTAAAACTAATGTTCTTTCTATCATTGTTTATAAAATTTGGTCCATTTAAGATTGGTTGGTTTTCTATTTAACTTAAGCA
>CAYWWS010000004.1:0-761 GCA_964462105.1 Candidatus Woesearchaeota archaeon | reverse complement strand
GGGCTCGGCAATATTTTTTTTTCTTTTAGATGAGCAAAAATTAGCAATCTTTCCAGTAGTAAATACAAACATTTTGCCTGTTCCCTTTCTTATTCTATCGCCGCAAAAAGTGCATAATGCCATTTTATTTCCTTGTTTGTGTTAATTTCCTGGCTTCTATCTCTGTTTCACTTAACATTAAAAAATCTCCCAACCTGACAGGGCCCTTGACATTTCTTCTGATAATCTTGCCAGAATCCCTGCCTTCTAGGATTTTACATCTTATCTGCATTGCCTCTCCCCTAGTTCCTGTTTTACCAACTATTTCCTCAACAACAGCCGGGAAGGCATTGCTAAACAATCCGAAACCTCTTTCTTCAGATTTCCTCTCTGTAAATTGAACACCTTTTCTTCCTGATATTCGTTCTTTTTTATCCTTTTCTTTAGCCATCTTAGAATTATAATTCATTAATTAAAGCTTTAGAATCGCCTTCTTTAATAACAGCAACCGAAGCTGTTGGAACATCTAAACCGGCAGCAGCCCCCAGATCTTCCCTGCTATTAACCAGAATGCATTTGATGCTTTTTTCTTCGCATAAGGCTGGTAGATGCATTATAATCTCCTTGGGATTGACATCCTTGGCAATAACAACTAATTTGGCAACTCCCCTTTCTATAGATTTAGTAACTTCATTAACACCTTTTTTAATCTTGCCAGTCTTTTTAGCTAATTCAACAGCTTCATAAGCCTTGTCTTGAATTTCCTTTGGAGTATTGTCATT
>CAYWWS010000003.1:14078-14804 GCA_964462105.1 Candidatus Woesearchaeota archaeon | reverse complement strand
TAGAAGTAGAATAAGAGATCCTAGAGGAAGGCCTATGCTTAGTCAGCCTGATGGGGTTGTTTTAACCCAATTAAGAACAACTATTGATGACAAACTTGATGAAATACAATTATTGCCCGACGGTATAAATCAAACTAATTACCAAAGATTAAGAGATGAATACTACAATCAAATTGATTCTCAAAGAAGAGCGGATGTTTATGTTAAGATGGTAGAAGCAGGAATAGTGCCTGCTAACCCTAGTCAGCAAGCGCAAGAAGCAATAGATCTATTAACAAATTCAAAACAATTAGATGAACTTGTAACTAAGGGTAAAACAAGAGAAGCTTATGAAATGTTAGTTGCAGTTCTTCCAAGAGAACATAGACATGCCGTTTTAGCTGGACAATATGATGCTATGGGTCAAGAATCAAATGTTGCAGGTTTAGTTTCTAAATATGCAGATATGAGAAGAAGAGAAGCTAGAAAAGCAATAGATGAAAATCCCGGTATACAAGGAGAAATAGACAATACAGTTGCAAGAACAGGACAATACGCTAGAGCATTTGCTGAAGTCTATAAAACCTGGCAATGGGATCAAGTTATGAGAGCAAGAGCTCCAAGGCATCCATAGGATTGACAACTAATAATTTTATTCTTTTATCCTTTTATCTATTTCTTTTATTAAATAAGTCATTTGATTTACCAAGTCTTCCTATCTCGTTGCTTAGGCTCTTGCGTGCCTAG
>CAYWWS010000003.1:13034-14068 GCA_964462105.1 Candidatus Woesearchaeota archaeon | reverse complement strand
ATATGCCTGCCGGAAATATCTACAATATTGCCGCTGCCCAAATGATGGGCAATAGCATACATCTCCTTAAACCAGTCAACGTATTTAACATCCAATAAATTCTTGTTTACAAATACATTTGTTAATAATTCAGGAATATGCTCAGGGCTTGGCGGTGTTTGTTTAGCCCTCATTAATGCACCGTGTGCAGAGTCAACCATTGCCCAATATAAATCTTCCAATGATTTCAAGATGTGATATTTGCTTCTTGTAATATGCAGAGGTGCTCTATTGATAACAGTGTTAATAGCCTCTTTAGTCGGCCTGATTCTGCCATTAATCAGCAATGCTTTCAATGGACTTAGGAAATTTCCAGGGTCTATTAATGGCTGCGCATATCTTAAAACATTTATAACAACTGGCTCCCCGTTAATCAAGCGCTCCCAGAAAGTTGTTAATGTAATAGTATTAACATGAAGCCTTTTGCCATGCTTCTCATGCTCTATTAATTTAGCCAGTTCTTCCCTGTACCAAGAGACTAATTCCAAGTCCCATTTGACATAAGCATCGTCTACTATAACAATGATGTCAATATCGCTGTCTTTATTTTGCTCATTCTTAGAAACAGAACCGAATAATGCAACAGACCTTATAATGTTTTTAAATTGCTTATAAGTCTTTGTTGCAAACTCATATGCTATATCGTAATCTTGCAAGCTATCACCTCTTTCAAATTGATTATATTTACTTATTTATAAAAGTTATTTATTTATGTTTTGTTAAATTAATTAATGACACTATCAAATAAGCCCGTTTTTGGTTTCTTTTAAAGTAATCAAAAATGGCTGTGTCCTAAAGTATATAATACACAACCAGCATTAATTAACTTTAATTTTTATTCAACCTTAATTTTATATAATTATCTTATTATACAGATTAATGGCAAGTACAGAGACTCTGGAAAAAAGAATAGAAAGTCATGGAGAAAATCCGCAATTAGAACTTAATCTTTTTAGGCTGAGGAGAATCGGAATTGATTTCTCTTAATTTGACTG
>CAYWWS010000003.1:3683-13024 GCA_964462105.1 Candidatus Woesearchaeota archaeon | reverse complement strand
TTGACTCGCATGAATCTCTTGGAAATCTTGCTGTGCAGATTGGTGAATTTCAAGAAGAGCTTCTTGATAGAATTCAGGAATTTACTTCAAATTTTACTCGCTTTTACCATGGAATGGAGAAATATGGAAAAATAAGAAGAGCTGCAAATGGTGTAATCCAGCATTCTTTACGTGAGCTTAGGAAAGAACATAGTGATGTTGTTACAAGCTTCCACGACGCCTTACTTTGTCTTGTTCAGTTGTTTCCTGTATATGAAAAAAGTGAAGTTTTATTGGAAGATCATAAACTTGCTGATCGTGTAAAAGATTTAGAAAGAGAGGCAGAATGCGTTTTTGTAATGCCGGTAAGGAACATTGCTGTAAAATTATTAGAAAATGCTCTAAGAATTAAATTCTTGGACGGTAGTAAAACAACCATTCCAATTTATTTACAAATTAATAGGGATACATTAACAAGAGAAGAATTAGCGAGATGCAGAGTAACTTTGGTTAGGAAAGAGCAAGATATTTTTTACAATGAATCATTTGATCCCGCTCCGATTGCTGATCAAGTTAATGCAGTCAAGGGGCAAATGGAGGGGCATCTTGGCAGATTTTTAGATATTGTATTTGGAAAGGATTTAACTCATTATGTTACTCATGTAAGAAGTAATTTTAAAAGGATTAGAAAAACTTATGTTCCCGATGCATTGAAAATAATGCAGGAAAAATTGCAAGATATTGTTTCTTTAGAAAATGATATTTATTCGTTAAGAACTGTGAAAGGAAGAAAGATTTCTATGAAAGATGAAGTAATCAGAGCTGCTACAGCTGAGAAAGGGAAACTATTAATATTCCATGATATAATGACAGATTTTGCCGAGTTAGATGAGAATTATCTTGACCGAAGCCAATCAACATATTATACCAGGGTCAGCAACGTCACAAGAATTGTTCAGTCAGCAATCAGAAACTTAGAATTATTTTGTAGCGTGATTGATTCTATGCCTAAAGACATTAAAAATAGTTATCACTTAATGCAGGAGGAATTCTTCAGATCTTTGCAGGCTGCAAGCAATTTAATTAGAGTTAATAATAATGCTGCAAATACAGCTTCAAAAACAATAAGGCCTTTGATCGGATTAATATCATTTTCTCCAGATGGGCAGGACCAGTTTTATGCAAAATGGTTTCCTGTGCTTAAATACATGGCTGATTTCGAAATGCAAAGATATAGAGATATTTCCCAGGCTATTGCGACAGTGTCTTCTGAAAGAAGAGCTATTTTACAAGATAGAAATAAATGGAGAGAAATACTTAAATCCAGGATTAATAGCGATGTTGCTCATAACTTAGTTTATGGTAACGCAGTTAAAGGCGGCACAAGCCCGGATGATTTAAGCGAGGTATTTGCCGACTTTTATTGCTTTATTGATTATGTAAGGCGTATGCCTGGCAGTTTGCTTGGATTTGAAAGGGGGATGATTGATAGTGCAAATGCGAAACTTAAATATGTTAATAGAGCATTAAAATGAAACTTACTATTAAAAAAGGAAGAAGTTTTACTGAAGAAGAAATTCCTTTACTTGGATATGCTAGAGATTTATTGAAAACAGATAGAGAGGTTCCTATTAACTTCAGTCATTTTAAAGATGATGTAGAACCGGAAAGGGATTATGTTGTTCTTGATATAGGTATATATAGAAGGCTATCCGAAGATGATAAAACTAGAATTTGTGATATCTGTTCTGATATGAACTTAACAGGGCATGAATCAAGGCAGGATCTTGAAACAGCATTAGCTAGACAAAATACTATTACTGTTGGCGTTGTAGTTGATAAAGTCAATAAAATATACAATCAGCTTAAAGATCCGCAGGTTGAGGCTGAATTAAAAGAACAAGTTAGTCGTGTTCAAAGAGAGGTGGGTGAAAACTATACAAGTCCAGCACTTGACCAACTTCTTGATGATGAGCGAGTTTGTATTCCAGTAACTTCATTGACACACCCTGGTATTTCTAATCTTCCAGCACTTACTCCAGAACTTGCTCAGCAAGTTGCTAAAGTTGAATTACCATTTTACATTGTCTTAGATGTAAGCGGTTCAATGGCAGAAGAGGATAGATATTTACATGCACAAGCATTAGCAAAACAAATTCATCATTATATAAGAACTGAAAAACTTAGTGATGATGTTAGATTAATTATTTATTCTGGCGCTGTTCAAGAAATTCCAATAAGCGCACACAAACTAGTTTGCCCTCAAGATAGTACAGCAACAGGTTCTGCTTTAGGTTACGTCGGTGGAAGAATTGCCTTGGAGCATCCTGGTAAAGAAGTCTATATTGCATTAATAACTGATGGTCAACCAACTGATGCAAATGGTTTTTTTAGTCCACAAGAATATGCTGAAGAAATGGCTGCACAGTTACCAGAGAGATCAAAATTAATTCAGTTTGCCTTTTCGCCTGTTGATCCATCAAACAGAGATGGATTTGCACAATATTTAGAAAACATCAATAATATAACTGAAAGAGCTCCTTTTGGTCAGACAATTGTATTAGTTAAAGGTAGGGAAGAATTGCTTACTTGGCTTGCTATTGGAGGTCATCAAAGAGTAAAACATTTGTGTTTGATGGAATCTAATAAAGGTTCTGGACAGGATTTAACAGACATTGTTGAATCTTAGTTGTTTAATGTTTTTAATAAGAATCGTGAGCGGAAATTTTATAAGTATAAAATATTTTAATATGATATGATAAGGAAATTCAATGTGATTATAGAAAAAGATGAAGATGATTGGTATGTTTCTGAAGTAATTGAACTCCCAGGATGCCATACTCAAGCTAAGTCTATAGATAAATTAATAGAAAGAACTAAAGAAGCTATCCAAGCGTATTTAGGAACAGAAGAAGAACTTGAAATTAAAGAACAGTTTATCGGGCTGCAACAAATAGAGATATAATTCTTGGCTAAAAATGGGTTTTGTATTTGATCATCAATTACAAGCAAAATAGAATTTATAAATTATTCATTCGGAGTTTCAGAAAATCTAGATTTGCCAGAAACCTGACCGCCTAATTCCCTTGGTAATGTTGCAAACCCAGAGCCGTACATATCAAAATGCTGCTGTGGCAATATCTCTCCAAAGCCTATGCCATAAGCTGTTGGAATCTCAAAACCTCCACGCCAGGTTGGATATTTTTCAAGAGAATACATAGGAGAATTAAACTCTTCCAATAAATATGGGAAAGGGCTTTCCTTGAAATCAGCAATATACTGCCCGGCTTCTAAAATCTTGAATGCTTTCTTGTCTTTTTCAAAGTACTGGACTATCTTGTCAAATGGAACATTGCCCATGCCAGGAGCTAGGTGATTATCAGTTTCTCCGAAGTTGTCAGTTATATGCCAATGCTTAACTAAGGGGGTTATTTTCTTAGTCTCCTCGGCAATATCTTCATCGCTGTAACCCATGCTTTTTAATAAATTAATATGTCCGACATCCCATGTGGCGCCAATTAAATTTTCAGAGATTTCCCTAGCTTTCTGCTCTCCAACTTTGTCTTTTACTTGTTCAACAAATCTTTCCCGCGTTTTTACTATCATCTCTCTTAATTTATCAGCTCTGGAAATATCAAACTGGCCGGCAGGAGGATTTTCAATTACAATTAATGGAGCTTTCTCTCCCCATTTTTGATAAGCTTTGACAGCAGCATCTGCAAAAGTCTGGCTGCCCTTCTCAATAGAATAATCTTCCAAAGGCACAAATCTTTTTGGAGGACTTACTTTAGCCATTATATTTGCTATTTCCCTTGATTCAACTTTTAATACATCAACATTATTTTGGACTTTTTTTAGAAATTCTTCTGAAAGTCTTCTTTTTTCTTCTAGGTCTTCGGTTTTTTCTATTAAAGGCAGATATTCTCGCTTTAATTCCCTTGCAATATTCTCCCTTACATTATTAAAATTTATGCTTACATCAGATACATTATCTAAAAATTTTTTATAACGCGCTTTTTCCTCATCATTTATATAGTTGGAATTATAATAGCGATGCAGTGTGTCATACATTCCCTGCAAGCTTAAATCCATGTCTTTTGTTAAATGCTCGATGTGACCAGACATTAATTCTATTTGCTTCCCTGATCTTACAAGATTTCCTTCCTCCTCTGGCGTTAATACACCCTTTTCTTTTCCGTATGCTAATGGAGCTAAATTTCTTTCTATTTTTTTAATATTATTGTCAATCTCAAATATTTTGTCTTCGTAAGCCAGTGTTGTTTTAATCTCTTTTTCCCATGTGTCCCTATTAAGGGCTTGCAGGCTTCTTTCAGGAGTGTATATCGCTTCATGATACCCTTTTTTCTTTTCCTCTTCTGTTTCCGGGATATGATATTTTTTTCTGAATGCTAATGGTTGCATTTGCCCTGTTTCTGTGTCGATAGCGTAAGTAATTAATTTCTCAGTTGGTTTTAATCCTTGTTCTTCCTGCTCTTTTGTTGGTGTAAACAAGCCCTTCCTATAAATAGTTCCGGCAGGGGCTTCACCAGCACTCATTGCTGTTGCATGAAAATTAACTGGCGTATTGCCTTCTGGATTTAATTGATAACCTCTTTGCAACACATCAACAATCTTGTTTACTTGCTCTTTTCTTTGATCCTCGCTTATTCCAGTTGGTGTCATTCCTATTACATCCATCATTGGGCCATGCAAGGATACTTTAGTTCCTGTTAATTTTGCTAGCCTATGCATCTCATCCCAGTGCTGTTTTGGAATTTTATCAAGCTCCTTTTTTTGTAAAGCAGAAGCTTCTATGTAACCCTGGCCTGAACTAATAACTTTGTTCATCATTCCAAGCTGGTTAGCCCCGCCACCTGTGATATCAGAGCCCCAGCTGCCTAATCCAATATTCCTGTCCATTTCTGTTTCATATTCATTGTGAAAATGTATCTTACTCATATTTTCTTGCATAATCTCCTTTGTTTATACTAGATCTTCTTCCAAGCTTATAATCTTTTCCAGTATCTCTTGTAATATTTTCTCCTATTAAGTCGCGGCCAGATGCATCTTTCTTAGCCTGCCTTAATTCCAAGTCAGATAATAAAGTAATGTCTCCTAACCTTTCTTCCCTGCTAGGTGATATGCTTGCTTCCTTATGAGCCTGGCTCCTTGTGTCTAATCTTACTGACTGATCATTATAATCCATATGAAATTTTGTTGAACTATCATAACCTAGATTTTCAGAAGATTTAACACGGTCATCATTCTGAGCCCCATTATAGTTTGTAGCTTGATTTTCATACTTAACTTCTCTCCTTTCTTCCTTACCAGTCTGCCTCTCCAGTGAAACCACTCTCTCAAGCACAACAGGTTTCTTAACAGGCTTTTCTTCTTCTACTTCCGGGAAACTAGGTCCAGCAACTTCTCTGACTTGAAAAGGAAAAGATACAACCCATCTGGATGAAGCTTCATTGTCAGTTTTTATTAAAGTCTTAACATCATCCTTTAATCTGGAATCTTTGACTTTTTCTATTGCTTTTTCTAGATGTTGCAATGGCTTTTCCTTAACTTTCTTTTTCTTATTTACCATGTCAACATTCTTCTTGATTTTTTGAACACATCATATAATGTAAAACATAAAGTTTCAGCTTTTTTACCAGCCTCATCTTTAACAAGATTTTTAATATAATTATTGCTTTTATTTGAAAATATATTTAAATTTCCAAATCCAGAGAACATTTCTTTGAATCCTGAAGCAACACTTGAAAATGGGTTTTCAAAGCTTCTCTTTCCAGATTTAAGCTCTTTGATCTTTTTCTCAATCTTCTTTCTAGTGTCTTTATCACTAATCTCCTTTAGCATCTTTTTTAATAAGATTACCTGCTTGTCTTTTTCTTCCTCTGTTACAGTGCCTTCTTCAACATATTTTTTAATATCCTCTTCTAATTCTTTTAAGCTTGTTTCTGTCATACCCTCTATTAATTCAAGATCCTCACGATCTTTTAAATTAGTAAACTTCTTTAGATCAGATTCTGACATTTTATAACTTTTGAATGTTAAATCTATCCTGCCGGCATGGATGTAATTGGAGCCTGTCTGGCTTCTGAATGCCTGTGGCACACTTCTAAATTCAATCTCAACTTCAATGCATGAATAGATTTTCTCATCTAATTTAGCATTGGCGAATTCCACATTAATATCTATTGGCTTAACCTCTTTCTTGCCAAACAACCCTAAATGAATTTCAATGTTGTTGAATGCGTTAACAATATCCGGGCTGTTAAAGTTAGTTATTCCAAGCTTGTTTGCAGCCACTAAATAAGGCTTTGCCCATTTAGTGTAAAATCTTAGTGCATTAACCTGGCTTTTCAAATAAGCTTTTTCAATGTTATAACGCTTTCTTAATTCCTGCTCGCTGTATTTTCTCCATTTTAAGTATTCAGCTATTCTCGGCTTAAGAATCCTTTTAACCCTGTCATTTAGGTCCATTTTATCAACATCAGCTTCATCTCTCGCCTGCATAAACGCATCTCTCAATGTTACAAACCCGAGCTGTTGAGACATCATGTTAATGCTTCCACGGCCTCTTTTAATATCAACATTGTCCATCCAGATTCCTTTTAATGCATACTCAGCCCCCTCTAACTTAGACTGCTCCAATTCTTTTAATTGGTCATAAGTCTCAAGCCTTATGTCAAATTCCCTTAAATCATAAACCAAGTTTATAATGCTTCTAACAACAGTATTAACAGTTGCCATGATTTTCATTGCCCTGTCCTGCATTATAGCAGCTCTGCTTCCTATATCGGAAAAGTAGCCACCTGCAACAGCTGCATCGTACTCATCCCTGAATTTCCAAACCTCTTCTAAGTTAATTCCGGACTTATCGCGCATAAAATCAAGTACCCAAAAATAAATCGGCTCCAAGCCCTCTGATATTGAGTCATAGGTTAGATGATATTCTTTTTTAGAACCAGCTTTCTTTTTTAATTCAGCTATCTGCTCGGCAGCTGATTTTCCCTCTTCTTTCTCCTCTTGCATTTCAAAATATTTTTATATTCCTAAATTTATAAATGTTTTGATGAAAAAACTGCTTTATATCCTGCCTTTAATCTTGATAGATCAAGTGACTAAGTTCTTAAGCATAGGCCAAAGCTTGACATTGATACCTGGAATATTGTTAATTGAATATGATACTAATCCCGGGATAATATTTGGGTTTTTTAGCAACAATCTGATTATGACTATTCTATTGCCTTTAATATTAATAATGATATTTTTGTATTTGTACATTAAAGAAAAATTTAAGTCAAGGTTATTTAATATTAGCTTTATTTTAGTTATTTCCGGGTTGCTTGGAAATTTAATTGACAGACTTATTCATAATTATGTTATCGATTTTATTTTTATCCCGATATATCCAAGCAGGAATATTTCATTGTTTAATCTGGCTGACAGCTTCCTGGTTATAGGATTAATCCTGTTAATAATTTATTACTCTAAGAAATAATCAGACAGCCAGATTATCTATAAATAAAGGAACTCCAAATAAAAATATTAAGGAAATTATTACAACTGATATCCAGACTAATTTACTCCACCTGAATACTTTAGCCCCATCAAAGTTCCAAACCGGAATCATGTTGAATAATGCAAGCCAGGAATTTATAAAAAACCCGTACATTCCGACTTGGCCTAGAAAACCAGTGAATTGGGCAGCTATCAAGATAAAAATTATTGCTAATATAAGATTAGTTACCGCGCCTACTACAGATATTATCCCATTCTTTTTTACGTCTATAATCCTGCTTAAAATAAATACAGCACCAGGTGCAGCAAATATAAACCCTAAAAAACTCATTGCAATCGCTATTACAAGCATTATGCTAAAGCTTCTGAATTCCGCGAAATAGCCGTAATGCTGGGCTAGCACTTTATGGGCCAGTTCATGGAATAAGAAACCAACACCAACTGTTAATGCAGCTATGACAAAATTAATTAAGAATTCCAAGGAAAATAATTTACCGGAGCTTAAAACAATCCCGAATGCTATTGAAATAGCAAACCAAGCCAGCAAGATATGCTTAATTTCTGTACCCGATGTTTTAAGCTTCCAGATTTTTATTGTTTTATAATCATTAAAATAATCCTTCATGATTAAGCTTTAAAGTTTAATCTTTAAATAATTTGCTAATATACTTAATTTATGAATAATATCCTAGAAGTCTATAATAAACTAAATTATCACTTTGGAAATCTCAATTGGTGGCCTGTTATTTCTGATAATCATGAATTAGAAATTTCTATTGGGGCGATATTAACGCAAAATACTTCTTGGAATAATGTAGAAAAATGCATTAAAACTCTAAATGAAAAAAATTTATTAGATAAAAATAAATTGAAGTCATTGAGCCAGGATGAATTGGCATTGTTAATCAAGAGTTCTGGCTATAACAATCAAAAAGCAAAGAAAATTAAGTTGTTCTTAAATTTTGATAAAGATATTACAAGAGAAAACTTGTTGTCCATATGGGGGATTGGGAAAGAAACAGCAGATTCCATATTGCTTTACGCTTATAACAAACCAAGTTTTGTTGTTGATGCTTACACTAAAAGAATATTTTCCAGGCTTGGATTGATAAATGAAAACTTGGAATACGATGAAATTAAGAAAGTATTTGAAACTAATCTGCCTGTAGAAGTTGATTTATATAAACAATATCATGCAGTAATTGTTGAGCATGCTAAAACTTATTGCAGAAAAAAGCCTTTATGCAACAAATGCATTTTAAGCAAGATTTGTAAATATAGAAAAGAAAATTATTTAGATGGTCTACCTTCGAGATAACCAACATAACCATCGCCATCTAAATCTGGAAATATCATGGATTTTCCTGTAGCACTATATGGTATATAACTATTATTTCCAAAATTTATATCAGGATTCCAGCTTTTTACCGAATCGATATAAGCTTTTTGCATACCCATGACTCCTCTAAATCCACCTTGTTCTGAATTATAATACCTTAAAA
The DNA here is from genome assembly GCA_964462105.1 of Candidatus Woesearchaeota archaeon. Lineage (GTDB taxonomy): Archaea > Nanobdellota > Nanobdellia > SCGC-AAA011-G17 > CAYRAU01 > CAYWWS01. The sequence goes on along the minus strand of CAYWWS010000003.1, from coordinate 4,013 downwards.
TTGCTGTTGGTGCAATTGCCTCCATTCTTCTTGTATTGCTGAATAAACTATTAATGTAAGCAGCATTATTTCTAGAGTCTCTTATAGAAAAAAAATCAGTCGCTGCTAGGCGAGCTAACCATAAAAATCCTAGAATGGCTATTCCATTTAATACTTTCATATTACTCCTAGATAACTTTTCCAAGTGCAGCCCTTTCATAAGGAATTGCATAACCACAACTTGAACACCTATATAAATAGTCTATAGCTACACCTTCTTCAGGTGATTGAAAACTTCTTATAGCAGGATCATAAACTTCTTCACGCGTTCCTTTACCTAATCCATTTATC
>CAYWWS010000003.1:1537-3673 GCA_964462105.1 Candidatus Woesearchaeota archaeon | reverse complement strand
TCGAATACCTTTTTTACTCTTTTACATTTATCATTATCGCATACTTGAACTAGCTTACTTGGTCTAAAGTTTGAAGAATCCCCTTTATCAGCATTTATTAACCAGTCAACTAAACCTGGATTACTATCAACTAATTCTTGGGTTTCAGGACTTATTTTAGGTCTTATACCTATACTAGCCTCGTACAACTGCGTTACTTCTTTAAATAAATCTTGACCTAAAGTTAACATTTTACTTCTATATAGTAACATTTTAGTTATTTATAAACCTTTCTATATGTCTAAATTCTAATAATTTAAACAACGACATATTTTAATACTATCAGCTTATTTAGCAATCATGAATATTAAGGACTTGATATTAAAATATGCTTTACAAAATGCTTTACATTATAATGGGAAGGCTAATTCTAATGCTATTATAGGCAAAATCTTGCAGGAAAAACCTGAATTAAAATTCAAGATAGCAGAGCTTTCTAAGCAGATTCAAATTATTGTGAATGGGGTTAACATGCTTACTCTAGAAGAACAAGAAGATAAGCTGAAATCTATTGCTCCTGAATTATTAGAAAGAAAAAGAGAGGAAAAAATGGGAACGTTGCCTGAATTGGCTAATGCAAATAACATTATATTAAGAATGGCGCCTTATCCAAGCGGACCATTGCATATTGGAAATGCTTATCCCTATATTATAAATGACTATTATGCAAAAAAATACAAGGGCAAATTGCTTCTTGTTTTGGATGATACCATCGGAAGCAAGGAAAAGAATATTGCTAAAGAAGCTTATAAGCTAATACCCGAAGGATTAAAATGGCTTGGAATAAAATATTCTAAATTTTATTATAAATCGGACAGATTAAAAATTTACTATAAGTATGCAGAAGAATTAATAAAGAAAGAAAAAGCATATGTATGTTTTTGTAATCAAGAAGTTTTAAGAGCTAATAGGTTAAAAGGTATTGCTTGTTCCCATAGAAACCAAAGTATTAAAGAAAATCTCTCTGCTTGGAAAAAGATGTTTAAGATGAAAGAAGGCCAGGCTGTATTAAGAATCAAGACTGATATAAATCATAGCAATCCAGCTTTTAGGGATCGTGTTATATTTAGAATATCTGAAAGAAGCCATCCAAGAACAAAGAGAAAGTATAAAGTTTGGCCATTATTGGATTTCTCTTGGGCAATAGACGACCATTTATTCAACATTACCCATATTATCAGAGGCAAAGACTTAATGATGGAAAGTGAAATGGAGAAATATATCTGGGATATTTTTAACTGGGGGCATTCAGAGATAATACATACTGGCTTCCTAAGAATAGAAGGAGTAAAAATAAGCAAGAGCAAGAGCAGACAAGAGGTTAAATCCGGAGAATATTCTGGCTGGGATGATCCAAGAACCTGGTCCTTGCAATCATTAAAAAGAAGAGGCATCAAGCCTGAAGCTATTAGAAACTTCTGTCTGAACTTTGGCTTGACTAATAAAGAAGTAACAGCACCAATAGACGTGTTGTATACTGAAAATAGAAAATTAATTGAAAAAGACAGCAATAGATATTTTATTTTATTTAATCCAAGAAAAATAAAGATTAAAGATGCCGGAAAATTAAAAGCTAAATTGCCATTGCATCCGGATTATCCTAATAAAGGTTCTAGGGTTATTGAAACTAATGCCGAATTTTATATTCAGGATAAATTAGAAAAAGGAAAAGTCTACAGGTTTATGCACTTGTTTAATTTCAAAGATGAAAAATTCTTATCTCTTGGTTATGATTCTAATTTGAATTCTAAGCAGATTCACTGGCTTCCTGCTAAAGGCAATTTGAATGTAGAAGTTTTAATGCCCGATGGTAAAATTTTGAAAGGAATTGGAGAAAAGAATTTATTGAAAGTTAAGGTTAATGAGACTATCCAATCTGAAAGATTTGCTTATTTGAAGTTAGATAAGAAAAACAAAAATAAACTGACATTTTGGTATTGTCATAATTAAATTCGTCCATGTTACATCAACAAATAGTTTTTTATTTATAAATTCATCTATTTTTTTTAAAAATCTAAATGTTGAAAAAAAATAAAAAACAATCTTTTAAATATTTATTTTCTATCTACTTACCATCTAGAAACATTTATAAATATA
>CAYWWS010000003.1:0-1527 GCA_964462105.1 Candidatus Woesearchaeota archaeon | reverse complement strand
ATCCAAGCTGAGCGTTTTTCTTATTTAAGATTGGATAAAAAAAGCAAGAATAAATTAATCTTTTTGTACTGTCATAAATGATTATTAAAGCTTTTGAATCTTTAATCTTTTATTAACTTGTCCAGTTTGTTACCTTTTAGCAATTTATTCATGCTGTTGATAAATAATTTGGCTTTGTCTAGCGGAATTAAAATGCTGCCTTTAGTAAAATACTCATCCCCTTCTTTTCTTTTTTCTTGTATTACTAAATATTTCCCGTATTCATTTTCCATCAAGTCAAACCAAAAAGTTTTATTATTTAAATAAATTTTTTTAAAGTCTAAGTAATGCAACCTTTTATTAGGATAGTAAACTCTTGTAGAGCCAAACTGCTTCATGTAAGCCTCATTCTCAAGGATTAGCATTTGTAAATGCTTTTCTATTGTCTTTCTGGAAATATTTAATTCCTTTCCAAGCTCGGTTGTGGTCTTGCCTCGTGGGTTGGTCTTTAAATATCCAAGAACCTTTTCTCTAATAACCCTCTCTTTTTTAAAAGGTGAAATGTTCTTCATGTATATTATTGAGAACAGAAATGTTTATATAGGTTTATATCCTATATCTTAGTACCAAGAAGGTAATATAATGGATGTAATTTATTTAATGGATAAGGAAATGTTAATGAGAGGTTACAGTCAGAGGACTATTACAACATACAATAATTGTTTAAGAAATTTTTTTGGGTACTATAGGGAAGATCCAAAGAAGATCTCTAAAAAAGATGTTAAAAATTATCTTGATTATTTAATTGGCAGAAAGGCTTCTGGGAGCACACTGAATGTTAATCTAAATGCGCTTGGATTTGTAGTAAGAAACATACTTAACAAAAATTTTATGATAAAGATAAAATACTCAAAAGTTCCTAATAGAATGCCGACTGTCTTAACACAAGAAGAAATTATTAAGCTAATAGATTCTATAGAAAACAGGAAACACAGGCTAATGATAAAATTGATGTATTCAGCTGGCTTAAGAGTATCGGAATTAGTAAATCTTAAGGTTGAAAATTTTGAATTTGAAAGCGATTTCGGATGGGTTAGAAACGGCAAAGGAAATAAAGATAGAATGTTTATACTTGCAAACTGTTTAAAACAGGAAATAATTTGTTTCATAAAAGAAAATAATCTGAATTACGATTCATATTTATTCAAAAGTTACAACGGTCATATAAGCACTAGAACAATACAAGAAATACTTAAAAAAGCAGCTAAAATAGCAAAGATAAATAAAAGAGTTCATCCACATGCTCTAAGGCATTCATATGCAACGCACACCATAGAAAATGGCTACGATGTTGCTTCAGTTCAAACTTTACTTGGGCATAACAGCGCTCAGACTACAATGATTTATTTACATATAGCTAAAATGAGGATGATAAATGTAAAGAGTCCGCTAGATAAACTGGCTTTACAAGATAATAGTAACATAAACCCAAATTACGAACTTGAAAATTTTGAAGAGAGATGTCATATAATTGCAAAATAATGGAAG
>CAYWWS010000002.1:9548-15485 GCA_964462105.1 Candidatus Woesearchaeota archaeon | reverse complement strand
GGATTTTGTTTTTTTAGCTTCTGTTGTAATAAAAATATCTATAGAAGAGCTACCGAAACTAATTATATCATACATTTAAACACCTCTTTGTTTATTTTAAATATTTCTCCTTTAAAGTATTAATTAAGTCCATAATATTTGGAACATATTCCTCAAATTCCATCAAATCGCCTCTAAAAATCCTTCTAATACTATACCATTTATTACATTATTTAAAAGTTCTTTATCACTCTTTTTCATTGCTTCAAATTCTTTTTTTGAGTGAATAAATAATTGGATTTCATGGCCAAGTTTCTTTTGAAAATTGCTTACATCTATCTGCCTTTTTATTGGTGATATTATAAACAAATCTATATCCCTTTCTTTTGTGTTTTCAGCTTTTCTAAACGAGCCAAATAATATTATTACTTCTGGATGATCGAGTTTATCAATTAAAAATTCTACGAGTCCCGATTCTTTTATTTTTTTAATATTGTAATGCAATTTAATATCTTTATATGATTGGTCTTCAGTGTTCGCTTTATACAAAACAAAACCCCTCTCGCTCCTTCTTTCTAATAGCCTTTGTTTTTTAAAGTCATTCAGATACTTTGTTGCTGTACTCGGCGCTAATTTTATTATTTTGGCAAGTTCTCTTATGTGAAACTCTTTGTTTGGTTCTTCTAAAAAAATACTTAATATTCCCGAACTGTCTATTATTTTGGACATATGTCCATTTAAATGGATACTTGTTTATAAAACTTTCTATTAAATAAGGATTGTAAACTTTATTGTCTTGGATTAATAGTTGCGGGTTTGGTAATTATTTTACTAAATTTTCTTTTTTCTTAAAATATTCCCCTTCTAATTGGAATGATCTACCACGTTCTATTAACCCTTGTTTATCGACCTTCAAGAGGACAGTTCCATCATTTCCAGATACCTTTTCTGTATTAACAGAATCACCAAATAAAATCTTGGCAACTGATCCAACAATTTTAGGCACTTTTCTAGCAAATTTGGATGTGTGTTCACCACTACTATCAAATCAAATTAAAGAAGGAGATGAGGTGATCTTTATTGATTATAACGGGGTAAAGGTGCTGGAGAGGAAGTCATGCTTATGACTGTTGAATGTCGCGAATACATCTCATTTTGCTATTCGTCATAGCGGACAAATGCTTCAAAATCGCTCGGTTTAAAATCAATAGAACTGTCCCATACCTTTGGTTTTACAAGCCCCCAGACTTTCTTATTATTCTGTACTGTTTCTATCTGAGCGTAAAATACCCTTTCTTTTTCCCCAAGAATATTTCTAACCAGATTTTCATAGAATACAGAATTACTTTCGCTATAACTATAATAATGGTTAATAAAGCCGCGCGCGTGCGCCAATTCATGTATGAATATTGTTATTATATTAAAGTTGATTGGCGTGCCTTTATCCCCAAGCGGTGCTTGATAGGGTTTAGGGTTAAGGAATATATCTGCCCGGGGGAATCCTTGTTTGTAGTCTTTTATATCTATCTCTTCCGTAGTTGTGTGAGATTTTTGTTGTTCAGATAGCGTGACTGATATCACCCTATTTATATTTATTGTTCCTTTTAACAACGAATATAACATTTTCTGCGGCAAACTGTGAAATCTAAAGAGTTCAACAAAAACATTTGACTCCTTAATGACTAGAAAATTATCTTTCATCTCAACTCTCTCATAACCAAATAGCGCGTTGATTCCGGTCAATAGTTTTGGAACTGCATTATTTAGTTCATTATGTGTTTGTACAAATTTAACCCTGTTCCCACTAGGATCAACATACTTCAATGGATTATTCAAAGTATAAGCATACAAATTCAATGACTGAGGATTAGTAATCTTACCTTTAATAGTATCAGCACTAGTAAACCTTCCTATGTTACTATCATAATATCTTGCACCGAAATAATGCAGTCCGGTGTCGTCGTCTTTTTCCTTGCCTGTAAATTCCAAAGTTGAAATCTCAGGTTTTAAATTAGCTCCAAACACATCATATTTTTGTTCAGAAATTTTATTTCCACTAGAATCAGTAATCACAGTAGGACTTCCAAGATAATCATTGTGATGATATTTTAATCCTTCCTTATCAATACTTGCAACTAATCCATTTCCATATACATAGCTTGTTTCTTCTATATTGCTTGTATCTACTACTGCCTTCCCTGTAATGTTTGTATTAATTTCTGTAGCAATAAAAGCTATAATTAAGATTAGAATTATAACTACTGGAGCATTAATCTCTAATTTTTTTCTTTTCATATTTAGCCACTAACAAAAGGAATTGCTGGTGAAGTTCCATCTTCCGCAACAGGAACTTCTTCGGTAGATAGTGTGGTATTTAATGTAGTATTTTCTGGTGTAGCTGTTGGTTGCTGATTCAAGAAAGCTTTTTCATAGATTAGATTTCCAGTAATATCATAAATGTAAACTGTTGTTCCTTTGGTGTCTTGTTTAGCTACTCTTATCCCGCCGCTATCATAAATAAAGCTGTCTGTGAAACCAGGTCCTGCAGCTTGGGTTATCCTATTATCTTCATCATAATTAAAGCTAACTTCTCCTCTTCTTATTACATTTCCAACTGCATCGTATTCGTAATCCTCGCCTTCGGCATTTATTAATTGATTATTATCTGGTTTATAAGAGTAATCATTACCGTTCTTACTTAATCTATTTCCTACAAGATCATAAGTAAATGCGGCGTCTGAACCAAAGTAATTAAAGTCCTTAACCAAAGTTAATCTGTTTAACTCATCATAAGCAAACTGCCCGATAGGATTGTCATTACTAATGGAATTATGAATGCTCATTACATTTCCAACTTTATCATATTCTAGATATCTTTTTAATACCTCTCCAGAGTCAATAACATTTACCCATTCCCTTGGATTATAGCCATAGCTAGTAACTATAGAATTACCAAACCTGACATCGTTAATAGTATTTGTTGGATTGTAGGTATATGCAACAGTTATACTTCCGTCTAATGATACAGACTCAAGCCTGTTTAGATTATCATAAGCTAATATTCTTGTTCTGCCATCAGGGCTTGTAATGCTTATTATATTATCTGCGCTATCATAACTGTAGGTTGTTGTAAATTCTTCATTAATCAAGTCAATTCTTTTAATTACTTTTATAATTCTGCCTTTTTTATCGTATTCAAACTTAGTAAATCCAGAAGCATCTTCTATCTCACATAGCCTGCCTTTGCCATTAGCACAATTATCATATTTATTAATAGTATCTTTAGTATCTGGATAATCAACCTTAATTACTCTGTCTAAATTGTCATATTGGTAATTAATTGTAACCCTTCTTGCATCTGTTTTGCTAATTAAATTACCCTTGTCATCATAAACAAAATTCACGGTCCCAGTATCTGGATGGTTGCTTTGTATTAATCTATTTAAGCTATCATAAACATTTGAAGCTATTCTTCCATTGGCATCTATTATCCTGATTAAATTGCCTAGAATATCATATTCGTATCTTGTAATACCGCCTTCTGCACTAGGTATATTTATTGTTTTAGTTTCAAGAGTAATTTGTGGTGGTGCTATTATTGGCTGTTCTATAGTCTGCCCATCTGATTCTTGAGCACCATTAACTTCAAGGTTTGGTTCTATACTTTCAACAGCAGCTAAGGAATCTTCGGTGCTAGGCATACTTAAGGCTATTTCAGTTGTACAAGCTTCTTGCTGTATTACTCCATCACAACAATAACCCCCATGGCTAGGTCCTATTGTATTTCCACAATACCATCCCCATCTCTGGCATGCCCAGCCATTCAAAGTTAAACCAACATAAGGATTATTATCTCCTCCCCAACATTGAATTATTTGATTAGTTCCTTGATAATTAGCACATATATATCTATTAGTTCCAGTATCTGATAGACTTCCTACTGGTGTTCTGCCAGAGTCAGAGCATGTATCCAAATCAGCTACAGCACTTCCAGTTAAAAGGTTAGATTGAGCATTTTTAGTAAGTGAAGCGACATTAACATTATATGTTTGAGCACTAATTGAAGGTTCTTTTACACCAATTAATTTTCCAAATACATCACTTAAACTTGTAGTAATCTTATCTTCCTCATCAGTCACAGAAACCTTACTTAAACTATCACCCTCATTTGAATAATCTGTTTTTATTAATCCTTCTCCAGGCGGATCTATAGCTAAAACCCTTCCTAATGGGCTGTTTTCATATTCATTTCTTGTATTTTCCCCTAATGGTTGATTCTCAAATCTTGGCTTGTAAGCAATACTAACCTTGTCAATGAAGTCTTGATCATACTCAACTTCTGTAATTATATCATTATCACCATTTTCAGATAATATCTTTATTTTTCTGGAATATCCATCATTGAATTCAGTTATATCAAGGTTCTGATTATCATTAATCTTTTTAACAGATCTTCTCCAGTCAAATGATGCATCGTCGTAAGCATACTGACCAATTAATTCACCGTCTCTGATTACTCCAGTTAATCTTCCAAATCCATCATATTCATAATTATTAGTTAATCCATTTGGATCAACTAATTTAACTATAACCCCAAAATCAGGGTCGTATTCAGCTTTTACTTCATAACCTAAAGGATTTTTCTCTTTAGTTAAATAAGCTCCTTTATACTTATCATCATACGCAAATTCATTTTCCCTTCCTAATGGATCTTTAACTTTTATTAGATTGCCATATTTATCATAAGCTAGAAATTCTGTCTCAATCCATTTGCTATTTAGATTATCGAATACTGCAGTTTTTTTGATAGGGAAATAATTATACTTCGAGTTCCAGTATTCATTTCTGAATGCTGAAACTGCATTTCCAACATCTACACTATTTTTGTATATAGTAACTTCATTAGGCTTGTCTATTATGTGTTTAGCAGTCATACCAGGATATCTATTATAAGCATAAGTTGTTACAGTAACCCTATTTCCTGTAACAGGATTAATTTCTGTAACTTGTAAATTAAGGCCATTTACAGGATCGTAATTATCATATGTCACAACTTTCTTGACGCCATCTGTTATTTCTTCTGTTCTTGTAGGCTTAATCCAATAAGAACTTACTTTTTCTTCTCTGTATGTATCAGATGGATGGCAGTTATTAGTTAAACTGCAAACATCAGCCCAAGTTGATTGTGCTTGCTGAACATTTGTTGTATCATAAGTGTTTGTCACTTGACTTACAACGCTACCTTGATTATCATAAGATGCAGTTTGTTTTTCTAGACCCCATAATGAGCTGGTATCTTCGAAGTTTACAATTAACTTCCTGTCTCTGGCTTTTGGATCCGCACTTGTCAATGGTTTAGGTGGGTAATCTTTAGCTGTAGTAAACTCGTGAACAGTATAACCTTTGTTGTTCCCAATCTTTTCAGTAACTTTAGAATAGCCTACAAATCTTGGATTGAAATTTGATAATATTGAGTAAGGTCTGTAGGAAAGAACGCCTGAGCTTTCACTTCCGTCTGGTAATGGAATTCCTTGCTCATCAATCATATCAGGGCAATTTGTGCTTCCGCTCTTTAAGAATTGCTGACTAGGCTCTCTTTCAGATTCTAATCTATTATCATTTCTGTAGAAGAATTTCTTGAATATTGCATTGCCACTAAATCCGTTTGGATAAATGTCTATCTGATTAATTCTAATCCCGCCACCATAATGCAGGCAAGTTCCTGCTGAACCTTCAATACTCTGGTATAAATCTCCAGTTTTTGAAGCGCCTGTAGTTCTTGAAACACCAACACTGCCATACCTGTCTATTTCGTATTCATATTTTGTACAGCTTCCGCTTGGCCAACAAATTCCTTTTAAAGACCAGGCATCCGCATGATCTACATTAGCTAGAGTTTTACCATTAATCTGGTCGCTTACTAATCTTCCCACTTCTAGATGTTGCGTTCTTCCAAAT
>CAYWWS010000002.1:6170-9538 GCA_964462105.1 Candidatus Woesearchaeota archaeon | reverse complement strand
TTGTTTCATCCCCAGCTGCTTCATAGCCTGTTTTAGCTGTTTTGGATTTATTCCTGGCAACATTTTTAATTATCCTAGAAATCTCGCTGCTTGATAATGTAATATTATCTCCAATATAATGACTATTTGTTGTACCATCTAACCAGAAATAGCCATCGCTATCAAACCTGTAATCTGTAGAATCAGAAGATGTCATTCTAATAGGGTCTGATTGATATGAAGGATTGTCACTAGAATCTCCTATTTGAATTCCATAATCAGAGGTGTAATCCCCAGGATAATAAAATGTAGTTGCTGGCAATTGGTTTCCGTTCCTGTCAAACTGCTGAATACTTTTTAATGTTAATCTACCCTCAGAGTTTCTTTCAGATGATCCTTCAGTTTTAACAGCATTGTTCGGTATCCCTGGATTCATGCTATAATCATAAGAAAACCTAACCTCGCTTACTAAATTACCATTACTCAATAATTTAATCTCATCTAATTTTTTTGTTTTTTTATCACCTATAAATTCTGGTCTATTAAAGTCGTATTCGACATTATCATTTCTATTACTTGTAACAAATTCGGCCTTATGCGTCGGAGTTTCGATGCTGTCAAGATATGCAATCTCCATGTAACCATGACTGAATGTTTCAGAACACGATTGCTGGTCAACATCCCTTACAGCTGAATTAGGACAATTTACTCTTAAACCTCTCTCAAATCTTAATTTTTTGTCTTGTATTGATGAATCTCCTCCTGAAAAAGGAGTTCTATATTCAAATGGGCCTGGCTCACCTTTGTCAGAATCTCCATAATAAACCTTTTTATAATTAAATTTAATCCAGTTTCCATCCGGCCTTTCTATCTTTGTTAAAAGCCAGGCATAAGCGAACTTTTGAGTCATATATTGTATAAACTTGCTGTCTCCAGTTTCACTTCGGGTGTAGCTTACTGAAACATAATCCTTGTCGATTATTGGTTTTGTGTCCGGATCTTCTATAATATTCCCATAACCACCAAGCTCTGCTTTTTGGCTTACTGCACTCTTTCCTTCTTTGTTTACATTATAAACAGGATAATCATAATAAAATTTAGTTCCGTCTTTAGTTGTTATTATAAATGATTTTATCGTGTCTTTAGAAGAGGTTCTTTCTCCTAATTCGTTGCTTTCTTCTTTAACTTGTTTATCATCGTCTGTAAACAGGAAATACTCAATTTTAATAGGATCATCCCTTGATGAGTCAATCATACCAGAAGAATCCTTCATATGGAATTCTCTGTTTAAATTTGCTATATCATTTTCTCCGGATAAAATCAAACTACCAGATAAGCCCAATCCGGCAACTGAATATGAATCTGGATTTAATCTATCCAGATTTTTTATATCCAAATTTGGCTCAATCCTTGTTCCGAGATTTAGGAATCCACTGAGGCTTCTATATCCACTTTCTTCTCCAACATTATTTGCAAAGCCGTCAATTGTTTCTGATGCAGATCCGCTTGGTAATGCTCCTCCCACATCGGTATCAGAAACCCTTTTACAAAGCATGCCTCCTGATTCAGCACTATAACTGCAACCCGACACATCAGCAGGTGTCCCAAAGAAATTATCCGGTGTATTGCTGACATCATCTGTAAAGCCTGGAGTGATTGATACTCTTTCAAAAGCATAATTATATTTTTGATCAGAATTGTAATCATCTGGAATTCCGTTAACACTTCTCGTTATTGCTCCTGGCGCAAAATCCCAGCCAAGACCGACCCAAGAAGCCTCTTCACCAACTTTGATTCCAGCAGAATAGCTTAAAGTAACTGGATAACTCAAACCACCTCGACCAGGTACTGTCATCAAAGGAATTCCTAATGACATATCACCTGTGAATAAGCTTATAGACTCTCCTGGAGGCCTTGAAAATGAATAAGCTTCGGGAGTTGCTCCTGCCAATTCCGCATTTACATTATTTAATAGTAAGATTAAGAATATAGAAAATATTGTAAATTGCAGAAATTTCCTCTTTTTTGCATCCATTGTATGTTTATTTTAATCTTGTTTTAGTATATAAATGTTTATTTTAAATTTGATAAATCTATCATTGAATTTTATTTAGTATCACCTCTTTTTTCAACTTAAATTCTCTTGGATTTAATCTTAGATATTTTATTTCCCTAAAATTTTTGATTATAGCAATTAACTTTTTCTTGTAATCTTTTAAATTGTATTTTTCCAATATTTCTTCATAATTCTTGAAGTCTATCTCCGTCTTAAATAACAAATCTATTATATCAATTCTATCTTTTAGCCCTTTTTCACTGTCTTTTCTATCACATTCTGCTCCTTGTTTTAATATCAATAATATTTCAGGCTTTACAACTTTAAATCCTTGTATTTTTGTAGAATTTTTAATTATGAATTCAGCGGGTAGACTTAATTTAGAATAAAAAGGCACGTAAATATCAATATCTACTTCGTCTATCTTAATTTCATATTTTTTTAAATTATCATTCTTGTTTAAACTAAATTCATTCTTTATCTTCTCAAGTTCTTTAAAATCGACAATAATGTCTATATCCTTTGATTTATGCGAATTTGTCCAGAGATAAGAAGCCCATCCGCCTATTAAAACAAAATTGATAGTCTTTAATTTCTGTAAGACATTCCAGCTTTTCTCTGTTATTAATTCATTCCAGTATTCCATTATTTACCTCTAATGCCCTAATGAAATTCTGGGCATACCATTCTTTTAAATTCCACAAATCAACAAAAAGATTAGCTAGAGTAACTATTCTTCCGTATTTTTTAAAATAAATAAGTTTGGAGGATTCTTGCTCTCTTTAAATCTTCTTTTTATCTCGTCTAGATCTTCAGTATAAACATATACTTCAGAGTAATCGGCAGGCACATCTTTGAATTTTAGTTTATAGGCAGAATAAGCTGTAAACATAATATCATTGGGCATGTTTTTTTCTATATTTTTAACATCGTCATCAACCCTTGTTTTGTATATGACGTCTTTGCTTAAATTCCTCACCGATGCCCAATACAGAAGAATTTTTCTTGGGTTTATCACATTAAAGTTTCTTAAGTTTATTTGAATGGCTCCCATCTTTGACAATGGTTGCAAAGCATGATTCACATTTGACAGTGATGTGCCTAACTGAATGGAGAGTTCTTTTTGCGTTAAAACTCTATTATTTTTCTCCATGGATTGGTATAAAATCTCCCTGAATATCTGCTCCTGTTTTTTCATATTTCTATATGTTATACTTATTATTTATAAATGTTTCTATTATCGTAGAAAGTTATAAAAATTATCTTTTATGAAGTTTATTAGTTGCTGGTCTGTCATTATCCGAATAAACCAATACTAGGTTTGCAATTTCAT
>CAYWWS010000002.1:4313-6160 GCA_964462105.1 Candidatus Woesearchaeota archaeon | reverse complement strand
TTAGATTTTAATGCTTCTAGGCCTGGAAGCTTCTCACCAGATAGATAAGTAAGCAAGGCACCGCCGCTTAAGCTAATGTAATTTATTTTATTTTTATTTATCTTAAACCTGTCAAGAGCGTCTATTGTATTTCCGCCAAATATAACAGAAAATGCCTTGCTTGATGCAACAGCTTTGAAAATAGCTTTAGTCCCCAAAGCAAATCTTTTATCCTCATATAATCCAAGAGGCCCTTTAACATAGATTGCCCTAGCTTTTTTAATACGCTTTATATAAAGCTTAATTGTATCACTACCAATGTCATATAAATAATTATTTACTGGTAACTGATCAACTTTTAATTCAACCCTTTTATTATTTTTTAATATAGCAACATCTATTGGTAATATTATATTCTTTAATCTCGGCTTTATTTTTTTAATTAATTTCAAATCCTTTTTAACTATTTTATTTTCCTTTCCTAGATTGTAACCTTTAGCAATTAAACATAACTGCGAGAATAATCCACCAACTAGAACTTTATTATTCTTTAATATTTTAACATCATCATCCGATTTAACACCACCCAATACAAACAAGGCATTTTTTACTTTTATTTTATTTAAAGCATTCAGCTCCTGCTCAAAATTTAAGCCAATGTAACTTGGTAATAATCTCGGAAAATCTACAATGGATGCATGATTTCTGTGAGAAACAGAGAAAGCATCATTAACGTAAATATCAAAGCGTCTAGCTAGTTTCTTGCTGTAGTTGGCATTTGGTCTGAATTCTTCTCTTAATTTTCTGATGTTATCTAATAGTAAAATATCTCCAGGCTTTAATAATTTAACCGCATTAATAGCTTTATCTCCAATAATATCATTAACAAATTTAACTTTTATTTTTCTATTTAAATAATTAGCATGAAGTTTTAATGATGTAAAATCTTTTTCTCCAGGTCTTGATTGATGGGCTAATACAACTGTAATTGCCTGATTATTTTTCAAGTATTTTAACGTTTTAATAGAAGCATTTAACCTTTCAAAGTTTTTTATCTTGGCTTTTTCTATACTTGAATTTAAATCAAGCCTTAAAAGTACTCTTTTTCCTTTTAAGTTTGCAGTTCTTATTGATTTTAAACTCATTTCTTTAGAACTTCTTTGTTTACTATATTTTTAGGTAAGCTTCCATTTAATACACCTATAATGTTTTGTGCAGCTACTTTTGACATTTCTTGCCTTACTTCTAATGCAGATGAGGCTATATGGGGCGTCATTATAATGTTGCTTAATTTTTTTAATCCTTTTGCAATCTTTGGTTCATGCTCAAATACATCTATTGCAGCACCAGCTATTCTTCTGGATTTTAAAGCATTTAACAAAGCTTTTTCATCTACCACAGCACCTCTCGCAGTATTAATCAAAAAAGCACTTTTCTTCATCATGCCAAGCCTTGCGTGATTAATCATATGCCTAGTCTCTTTTGTTAATGGAACATGCAATGAGACAATGTCGGATTTTTTTAGTAATTCATTTAGTGAAACGAATTTAGCTCCGCATTTTCTTTCTACATCATTATTCCTATGTTCTGAATGATAAACAACCTTCATTTTAAAGCCGTGTCTAGCAATATGAGCTACAATGCTCCCAATCCTACCAAGACCGATTATACCAAGAGTTTTTCCTTCTAAGCATTCTCCTAGCAATAACATAGGTTCCCAGCCTTTAAACTTGCCTTGTCTAATAAATCTATCACCATCAACAATTCTTTTTGTTAATGCTAAAGTTAAGCCTAATGTATGTTCTGCAACAGCTAAACTAGAAACACCGCCTGTATTAGTTACTGGAATCTTATATTTGGTAGCAGTT
>CAYWWS010000002.1:0-4303 GCA_964462105.1 Candidatus Woesearchaeota archaeon | reverse complement strand
CGTGAGACGGTCATGCTCACTTATGCTGCTGGCAATAGAAGGCATCTGGGCAAAAGTATGTTCAGCTACAGTATTGGTTAAAACGCCGGGAGTATTGTTCACCATAATATTTCTCTTTTTTGCCTCATCAAGATCAATATTATCAAATCCAACAGCATAATTAGAGATAACTTTTAAATTAGGATTGGTTTTTATAACATCTTTATCAATTTTATCTGTTAATAAGCAGAGTAAAGCATCGCATTTTTTAACATCTTTGATTAATTCTTTTTTGGTTAATGTTCTTAACTTATTACTAATCTTGACATTATAATATTTTTTTAATAATTTAATTCCATCATCAGGAATTTTCTTTGTTATAAAGATTTTATGTTTCATTTTCTCTTTAATAATGTTTTAGCTTCCTTGATAATATTATTAGAGGCTAATCCATATTTTTTTAATAATTCATCAGGCTTTCCAGATTCTCCAAACCTGTCTTGAACACCAATTATTTTAATTGGAACTGGATAATTTTCTGATAGAAATTCTGCAATACAACTTCCTAAACCGCCATGTATTTGATGCTCTTCTGCAGTTATTATTGCATTTGTCTGTTTAGCAGCTTTCAAAATAGTTCTCTTGTCCAATGGTTTTATTGTATGATTATTAATTACTTGAACGGAAATCTTATTTTTCTTTAGTTTTTCAGCTGCTATTAATGCTTCATAAACTAATGAGCCGCAAGCAATTATTGTAATATCATTACCATTTCTAAATATTTCAGCTCTTCCAATTTTGAATTGGGTTTTTTCTGTTGTTATTACTGGAACTTCATTCCTGGTAAACCTTAGATAAACAGGTCCCTTTATTTTAGAAGATTGTATAGTGGCTTTTTCAGCTTCTATTGCATCTACTGGAACAACAACAGCCATGTTTGGCAAGACTCTTGTTATTGCAATATCCTCTAATGCCTGATGCGTTGCTCCATCCTGACCAACTGATATTCCAGCATGGCCTCCAATAATCTTGACATTGGCTTTTGAATATGCTACACTAACTCTTAGTTGCTCCCAGTTTCTTCCAGGATTGAAAACAGCGTAGCTTGCAGCATAAGGAATTTTTCCAGATAAAGCTAGTCCGGCTGCAATCCCCATCATATTTTGTTCTGCTACACCAACCTCAAAAAATCTTTCAGGATATTTTTTTCTAAACCAATGCATTCTTGTTGACTCTGTTACATCGCCGCATAAAACAACAATGTTTTTATTAGAACCAAGTTTAACCAGGGCTTTTCCGCAACCATCCCTAGTTGCCATTTTCTTTACACTATTTAAATTTTTAACTAGATTATTCATGCTCACCCTTAATCCTGCCTTTTAATGTTCTTAATTCATGCAATGCCTTTCTTGCTTCTTCTGGATTTGGAGGCTTGCCATGCCATTCATAATTGTATTCCATAAAATTAACACCCTTTCCGGGAATTGTATGAGCAATAATTACAGTCGGTTTTTCATAAATTGCTTTTGCTTGATTTACTGCAGCCATGAACTCTTGGATATTATGACCATTAATCTCAAGTACATGCCAATTAAATGCTTCATATTTCTTCTTTAATGGCTCTAAGGGCATAACATCTTCTGTATGACCGTCAATCTGGATGTTATTCCTATCAATTATATTAATCAAATTATTTAACTTGTATTTGCCAGCAAACATTATTGCTTCCCAAGTTTGGCCTTCATCATGTTCGCCATCGCTAGTAATGCAATAAATCCAATATTTTTTCTTATCTAATTTAGCAGCCAGAGCCATTCCAATTGCTTGGCTTAATCCTTGACCAAGTGGTCCGCCAGTTGTTTCTAAACCGGGTAATGATAGATTATGGGGATGTCCTTGCAGTCTCGAGCCAAGCTTTCTTAAAGTAAATATTTCTTTTCTAGGGAAATAACCCATGTGAGCCATTGTTACATATCTGACTGGGCAAATATGGCCGCAAGAAAGAACTAATCTATCTCTATCTTTCCAATTAGGCTTTTTAGGATTATGGTTTAAAACATTGAAGTATAATGCAGTGAAAATATCAGCCATATCTAACGGGCCAGCAGAATGGCCAGAACCAGCTTTAGCTAATGCTCTAATAATATCTTGTCTTATTTCATTAGCTTTTTCTTCAAGCTTTCTAATTTCTGTAATTTTTTTCAAAAGCCACCTCTTTTAATAAATTTTATAATTCATTTCTATATAAAAACTTAACTTTTGAAGAATTAATTGATTTGTCATTCGATTGAGGCATCTCATATTAGTTTTTTCTTAAACATTTTTATCATAAAGCACATGCAAGAAAAATTTGTGCATGTATAGTATACTTATCAGCGTTAGAATTATCTGCTGATTTTATCTAATTCCTTTCTACGTGTGCTTAAAGTTTCTCTGAAGTGGCCTTCATTCCATCTGCCAGCCATGTCATATACCTCAATACCTTTATCTTTGCTGTAAAACACTATGTATGCAGGATTTGGATTACCTTGTCTATCATACTCGCATACTAAAATCATATCAATAGTTCTTCTACCATCTTGCAATCTGGAGAATTCCAGCCAGCTGTGAGAATAGATTACTTCTTCAGTCCAGCCTTTAGAGCTAGTAGCTGTTGCTTTATGCATATGCCTAAGGGTGTCCAATAAAACAATGCTTGATATCTCATCAATAGGGAGTTTTGCGTCTCTGCTTGCTTCGTATCTATAATTTGAATCCAATGCTGTAATGTAAGAATTAATGTCTTCCAGCTTTAATCCTAGCAAATGGCTTCCAGGAATGGCAATTTGAGCATTAGTTGTAGATGCCCCAAATAATGCAATCATTGCTAATTTTCTTATTAATGACATCTACTAATTTTAGCAGTTAATTATTTAAATTATTCTAAGAAGGTTGCGGACAGCTTACGGATGTTAATCCAGTAAACGCTGCACCATTTGCACCGATACTGTCGCATACACCATTATTTAAGAAATATATGCCCCATGATTGTAAGCTATTTGCGTATGTATAGCATGACCATAATGGAGCATCTTGAACACCTAAAAACATTACCTGACCTCCGGCTTGACTAAATGGACATTCTAAATCAACATCTGTTTGCGCCTTGTAAGCTTGAAGATAAAAAGTACTGCAGTCCTGCTGGTAACCTTTGCTTACAGGCGTTGGTGTATTTGGGAATAAATCAAATCCAGTAATCCTGATGACGTTAGGATTTGGAATATCCTTTCCTTGCTCATCTCCTTGATTATTGTTGCAGTTATCATCATTATAACCATTGCAACTTGGACTTGCTCCAGGATGTGTTGTATTTAAATTATCATTGCAATCGGTGTTGATTATTGCATAACCTATTGGAGGAGTAACCTCACAGGATTTTAATATGCTATTTGGATCTCCAAATCCGTCGTTGTCATTATCTTTATAATAAGTATTTCCTATTCCATCGTCTATTAATCCATTACAATTATTATCTATAGAATCACAAGTTGTTTTCTCTGCTCCGCAAGTTGTATTAGTTGCTAGGTTGCAACTATTGTAGCCTTGTTCTACAACTCTTGTTCCTCCGCATCCATCTGTTGTATCGCATGAATTTTGATATGTTGGAGTGCAAACTTGTTGGCAGTTATTATCGTTGCTTGGAGTACATCCAGAAGGGCAATAATTATCATTGTTAATGCACTCTGTTATTAAAGTGAATTGACATAATTTATTAGTTGAACAAGAATCTCTTGTACTTGAATTATTATCATTACAATCAGAATTAACATTACAACGAATTATAGTACCATTTGTATTATTTCCTGTTGTTTGGTTTACAGTTAGATTACTTGTTGTATTAGTCAAGTTTAAATTAGAAAATCTACTGGATGGGTTAAATCCGAGGTCGGTTGAAGGCGCATTAATCTCGGGAAATAAATCTTGAGTATCTTGGCTAGGCTGATCCGATAATAAATTTTGAGGTTTAACTAGTTGTTGGACTGAGTTAATGTAGTCTTTTAATGGTTCTACTAGATTTCCTTTGCATTCTGTTGAACTGTCTTTTAAATCTATTTCTAGAGTGTTTGCAAAATCTTTTTGATCTACTTTGCAATCCATTGATTTGCCTTTTAAAGCATTAACTTTTGCAAATAAATCTTCTGAGAAGCTTGAAGCCTTTATAGCTATAATTTCAGTTTTTACACTGCATTTTAGGTCTTGCTCACCTTTAATTGTTAACTGAGTTTTAATCCCGGATTCTTCTGAAATTACCTTTGCTGGTTTGCAGTCTTCAGCAGCGTCTCTA
>CAYWWS010000001.1:15172-23229 GCA_964462105.1 Candidatus Woesearchaeota archaeon | reverse complement strand
AAGAGGCTCGCGACAATGGGATACAACGCGTCTTTGTTTCTTGGATAGTGGCGACTTGGTGGAGTTAATGATTTATGACACATCGGGACCTGTTATAGTCTTACCAAATTCATTAGAAATCTTTAAACCTTATCAAGAATTAGCAGATTTAGTTCTAGAAGATGTTCAAATGTATAAAAAAGATTAATTTTATAAATTATCAAAATAAAGTATTTTTATGAATGATGCTTTAAAAAAAGAGATTATTTCTGTATTAACACAAGCTTCTATTGCAATTGATAAAAACAATGTTGTTAAACTAAGGATGTTAAGTAATTCTACAATAAACTCCGGCAGTATTCTCCAAGATGAGGATGTTATCACAATTGCAGTTTTGATGTACAGCTTAAGTAAGGTATTTGAGAGAGTGGATTACAAAGGTTACAAAAGCTGGGGTATATTTTATAAAAATACTATAGATGATCTGAAAAAAGCCAGGGAAGAATTAATAAAAAATAATCTCAATAATTACAGGAAAGCTATCCAGGCATTATTGAAGAGTGTTAACAAGCTTGACAGCAAATTAAAAATTTATATTAAAGAGGTTATTGATAAAGCAGAAGTAACTAGAGGCTCCAGATTTTATGAGCATGGCTTATCAATTGGCAGGATAGCAAACATGCTAGGCATTAGCAGATGGGATTTAATGGATTATACTGGCAAAACCGGAATAGCAGATGTTAAAGAATCTATAACCGGAGATGTGAAAGAAAGAATAAAATTTGCTAGGAGCTTGTTTAAATGAAAAGTCTAGTCTTTGATTCTTCATCAGTAATAAGCCTGGCAACAAACAATTTAATCTGGACTTTGCCTTTATTAAAACAAAAATTCAAAGGCGAATTCTTCATTCCTAAAGCTGTTAAAGAAGAATTAGTTGATGACCCTTTAAGAAACAGGAAATTTGAGCTTGAAGCTGTAATGCTTGCAAATAACCTCGCAAAAGAAGATTTAAAATTCTATAAAAATGATTCTTTATTAAATAAAAAAACAAGCTATTTATTGGATATTGCTAATAGGATATTTAAGGTTGATGATCACTTTATTAGAATATTAGACCGGGCTGAAGTAGAAGGGCTCGCTTTAGCATCAATTTTAAACTCAGAGGCTTATGTTGTTGATGAAAGAACTATAAGACTTTTAGTAGAGGAGCCTTATAATTTAGTTAGCTTATTGGCTAGAAAGTTGAATACTAAGATACACGTAAATAAAGAGAATCTAAATGGATTTAGCAGAGAGGTTAAAGGCGTTAAAATCATCAGAAGCTCTGAATTAATGACAATAGCTTTTGAACTTGGTTTATTTAATATTTACAAGGAAGGCTCTAAATTTTATAAAGATGGCTTGAAAAAGCATTTATTAGAAGGTTTGTTATGGGGTTTAAGATTGAGGGGTTGCGCTATTTCTACAGAAGAGATAAACGACTTGTTGAAGTTAGAAAGGTTTAAATAAAAATTTCAAGGTCTATTTATTATCGGGAACATAGCATAATCCGGCAGTGCGATCGGCTCCAGTATTTTTAGAAGAAACCGATTGATGGGGGTTCAAATCCCTCTGTTCCCAGTTCTATAGAAAAGTTTAAATATCTATTATTATCTCGTAGTAATAGCTTGATATTATTAGGGGGTTAAATTAAAATGAAATTTTTAAGAAATACACGTATTAATTTTAATGATTATAATCTTTCTAGTCATGGACATTTGACTGTTGCAACTTCAACTCCAGATGAATTAGATGTTACACAGTCTTCTAAAAGTCCTAGAATAGATAGAAGAAATAGAATTGGTGCTTCTGCAGGTTTAGCAGCTTTTATTGGCGGGTATTTATTATGCGGTCCTGGAAGCATATTTGCTAATGATACTACAAATGTAAACACTACAAAATCAGAAACAGTTGTCACAGCACCACAAAAAGCTGGTGAAGATTCTACAGATGTTGACACTACAGATGTTGATACAACTAAAGCTAAACTGGCTTTACCAAATGAAGCTAGACAAGATACAGTTGTTGTTACAGACACGGTTAGAGTAAATGGTAGAGCATTTATGCAAAGTAATTATCCGACACATAATGTACTTGCAACTCAGGTATTATTACAGCCTAGTATGTATAGAATGGTTATTACTCCTAATGGACTTACAGATGTTGATAGTTTGTTCTATACTGCTAGAGATAGACTTGGAGAAAAAGTTGAATTTACAGTCATGCCTGCTGATAAATTATTAAGTAATCTAGCTAAATTTGAGAGAGATAGTTTAGGTAACAGAGGGAATGTTCAAGCTTTATATAGAATCTTAATTGCTGAAGCTAAAAAACATCCTGCAAGTAAACTGGATATAGCAAGATTAAATGAAGCTGGTAAGGATGGAGTATTTAATCCAAGAGACCCAGCAGATAGTTCCTTAGTCCAAATGATTGACGATCCTAGCGATGTAGTAGTTGGTTTTAAATTTTCTACACCATCTGGAAGTAGAGCGTCTGTTGAAACAAGATATGTTAAAGGAGATACTTTATACCATATGGATAGTTCACAAGTAGATTTAATAGATAATAGTCCAAGTGGTAGTACTAGATATGTGCGTTACGATACTAATAAAACAGTATCACCAGACACTTTAAAAAGAACTCTTCGTGTTAAAAATATACTAGGAGAAAGTGTTCCTGCAATAGTACGTATGCAGTTTAGTGGAAATGAATTTGTACCTATAGAAGAAAGATTAGCGGACCCATTAATCGGTCATGAAAATTATGGCATTCTTCGTGATACAGTATATAATACTACACAAAGGGTGGATACAGTTACAACACCTGCTGATACTGTTTATCAAGATGGCGGTGTTGGAAAGGTAGCTAAATATGTAGGTATAACTTTAGGAAGTGCAGCCGCTGCTGTAGGGATTGGATGGTTAATCAAGAAGATTTTTGGCGGTAAAGACAGTCATGGCGGAAGCACAGAAAGACCAGGTATATACTAAAATGAAATATAAATTATTCATACCTTTAATTTTAGTATTTTTAATTAGTCTAACTTTAGTTAGCGCTAACACAGCAATTACTTATAATCTTAAAGATGTTAATGGCAATTTATTAGATAATGTTGATTACTTAATATTTAATTGCAATGACAACAAATGCAGTCAAGTCTCAATACCTAATTTTGTTGATGGCAACAATAAAGGAAATTCCAATACTAATGGCAATAATTACGACATTAAAATAGTATATCCGGAAAACTTGGAAACTCAATATGGATATGCCCAGTATTTCTTTAAAGACGGTTATTTGCCAATGGAAGGTTTTGCAGACTGGCATGGTAATTACATTGCTAATAAGGATGTCATATTTATAAAAAAAGATTCTTGTGAAGCAGAAATAAAAAGTGTTAATGTACTAAAGACAAGGGACGATATTATAGAGTCTCCTATTAATATTCAAGTTGACATAGGCTCTAATGTAGCCTCTCCTTTCAGAGAAAACTCAGGAACACCCGTTTATGTTCCAATTAACGAAGGTTATACGGACTTTTACTCAGGAGATGTCCAAGTTAAGACTGAAATATATAAAGTTGAAAATGTAACTGGAAAGGATCAACTTGTTTATTCTGAGATTAAGGATGGGAGCATATTCATGGACTCTTCTGCAACAGTTGATTTCACATGGATTCCAAACAGAGAAGGTAATTACATGGTTAATGTAGAAACCGATGTTATAGACAATAAATGTAATTCTAATACAAAACTAAAAGATACTCAATCAAAGAACTTTGATGTATTTGTAAGTAGGTTCCCTAGTGTTGAAATATTAACGCCTGAAGAAAATGAAATTATAAGTGGCGAATACCAGATAACCTGGCTGGCAACAGATGAGGATCAGGATGACAATACACTAGACATTGTTATTCAATATAGAAAAGATGGTTTTGTTTCATTATTAAGCGATTTTTTGACTATGTTAAGTTCAGATTTTGATAACTGGAAAATAATCGAGGACAATAATAATCAAGATAATAATGATGGCATGCTTTCTTGGAATACAAAATATTTGGAAAATGGTCCTTATCAATTAAGGATTATTGCTAAAGACGATGATAATAATCAAGATGTTAGTGATATAACAGATTTTTGGATAGTTAACATAGAGCAAGGCAACAATGATCCGTTCTTTTTGACAGAAACATTGCCAATTGCTTATGTAAATAAGTTATATAATCCATTTATAGAAGCTTATGATCCTGATTTTGATGCATTAAACTTTTATTTATTACAAGGACCGAGTGGAATGACAATAGACTCGCAAACCGGAAGATTGCACTGGATTCCAAGTTCAAATTATCTAGGAGATAATGAAATTACTGTAAGATTAGATGATGGCAATGGCGGAATCGCTGACAAATCATTTAATGTTTTAGTCAGAGAATCTGGATTTGAATCAGGAGAAGTTGCTAGTGTACATAAATTTACAATAAGCCATGCATTTGCAAAACAAAATAATAAATTCATTGATGTTTATGTTCAATTAACAAACAAAGGCAATAAAAAAGAAGATGTTGAATTGCAAGCAACTTTAGTAGAGACAAGAAGTAAAGCAATAGATAAAACATCATTAGCTTTAGGCGAAACTGATTGGAAAATATTAAGATTAAGGAATCCCGGTACTGGGAAATATTTAATATTGATAACTGCAAGAAGCGACGATTTTGATAATATAAAATATCTGGAGATAAATGTTAAGTAGATACCACCGAAAGGTTTATATATATATTATAACTCCAGAATAACAACAGTTATATTCCAAAGTTAATTGGGGGGTTAAATTAAAATGAAAAAATTATTAGGTACTTTGATATTAGGCTTAATTGCATTAATGGTAATTAGCACTGTTGATGCAACTGGTTTTAGAATCTCAGATGTTGAGATTAATGGCGTTGATTTAACAGTTGATTCTTACGACAATCCAATTGTCAATATTGAAAGAGAAGATAAAATAAATTTGAGAGTCCATGTTGAAGGTCTATGGGACTCAGGCGATGTTAAACTAAAAGCTTGGATTGGCGGTTACGAGTATGATGATATTGAAGCTCAAAGTTCAACTTTCACAGTTGAAGAGGGCATTACATACACTAAAACATTGAATCTTGAAATACCGGAAGACATAGATGCTTCGAAAGATTACACATTACATGTTGAGGTATTTGATGATAATGATCAAGATGAACAAGAATTCACAATAAGAATTAAAGAGAAGAGACACAACTTAAAGGTATTTGATGCTGTATTCAACCCGGGTTTGAGCGTTAATGCTGGAGACAATTTATTCGTTAAAGCATTGGTTGAAAACCTTGGAGATACAACTGAAGACAAAGTTAAGGTTGAAGCTGTAATCCCAAGATTAGGCGTTAATGATGCTGCTTACGTTGATGAATTAGTAAGAGAAAGAGAAGATGATTCAGACACAGTAAGTTCTGAAGTTACAGATACTTTATTATTGCAAATTCCAGAAAATGCAGCTCCAGGAAACTATGATTTACTAGTAAATGTCATCTCACAAAGAGGCAGAGAACTAGTAACTAAGAAATTCACTTTAACTGTTGGAGCTGTTGGAATGGTTGTGGGTAAGGAGAACTTAATTGTAAATCCAAACTTTGTTAGCCAAAGGGTTAATCAAGGAAGCGGAGTTGCTTACAAACTAAGCCTTGCTAACCTAGCGAATGAAGCAAGAACATTTGCTGTTAGTGTTAGTGCTCCTACATTGACTAGTGTAAGGACTGATCCAAGTACAATAACATTAGCTGGCGATGGTACCGGCGAGGTTAATGTATTTGTTGGTACTGATAAAAACACAGTCCAGGGCGACAATAAAGTAACAGTAAAAGTCTTAGAGTCTGGAAATACTGTTAAAGAGCTTACATTAACTGCTAATGTTGTAAGTGCGGGCTCTGACAGCGTAAGAAATGGCTTGTTAATAGCTTTGATAATCTTAGTAATAATCTTAGTCATACTAGGATTAGTTGTTGCTATAACAAGAATGAAGGGCAGTGAAGCTGAAAGCGCTGGAGAAAAGACTTACTACTAATCTTTTTTTATTTAACCCTTTTTCTATATTTTAAACAACAATAATATATTTAAACAACTTTTAACTCTCTCTTAATAATAAAGGGGGATTATTAATGCTTAGTAATAAAAAAATATGTATATTGTTATTATTAGCCCTTTTAATGTCATTTTACCCTGTTTATGCGCAGGATTTTGAATTAACCAGTCCTGACAATGCTGTTGATTTATGTACTGGAGAAACAGCTTTATTTACAGTTAATGTTAGGAATACAGCTAGTGAAGTTGGCTATTATACTTTTAGCGTAGATGGATTAGCTAGTTCTTGGGTTACAGCTATCCCATTGGGCATGATTTTAAAGCCAGGAGAGTCTGATAATGTGTTTATTTATGCTACTCCAAACAGCTTTGTAATACCGAGCAATTATGGCTTTAATCTTATTGCTTCTTCAGGTGCAAAGACAGAAAGACTGTCATTTAATGCTAATGTTAAAGACTGCCATGAAGTTCAGGCAACTGGTTTTGGGGAAAAGGAATTATGCAGCGAGTCTACAGAAACTTATAATGTAGAAATTAAAAACACTGGAAGGTATGATGAATCATATTCAATAAGTGTCTCAGGCGATTTAAAAGATTATGTAAGTTTAAGTCAAAGTACGATTAACATCAATAGCGGTGAAAGTAAAACTGTTTTTGCAACAGTAAACTACCCAAGCAACCTAGAAGGAAGCCATAGTTTCAGCATTAATATAAAATCAAAAACAAGCAATGCCCAGACAACAGTTAATTTTCCGATAAGCATTCTAGGATGCTACGATTTTAGCTTAAGGACAAGCAAAGACTTTGTTAATTTCTGCGAGAATTCACAAGAAAAAGTAATAATAGAATTGAAAAATGATGGCAATCAGGCTAATACTTATAACTTAGAGGTTAGAGGTCCTGCATGGGCAAACCTGGATCATAATACTATTACACTGGAAAAAAGTCAATTGGGAAGCACCGATTTAATTTTAAATCCGGACTATGGGGTAAAAGGAATATTCGATATTACAGTAAAAGCAACTTCTAATAAAGGCAAACAAAGCTTAGAAAATAAGATTAAGGCAACAGTTAATACATGCCATGCTGTTAATGTAGATATTCCTATTGATAAGGCTAAAATATGCAAGACTATTGGCAATATCTACGAGGTTGTAATTTCAAATAATGGGGCATTTGATAAAGAATTTACATTAAATACAAGTTTACCCTGGGCAAGCTTAAGCAAGAACACAGTTTCTCTGCAATCTGACAGGCAAGAAAAAGTAAACTTAGAAATAAAACCTGGAAATGATATAACTCCTGGAAAATATGGTGTTCAGGTTTCTGCATCAGCAACTGATTCAAGCAAGGTTTCCGCGAATGATAAGATTGAAGTTGAAGTGGTTGACAGTGCAGCTTGTTACAGTTCTACTATCCAAGCCAAGGATATATCAGTTAACTCAGAGAGTACAGCTACATTGCCGATTGTAATAGAAAATATAGGCTCACAGCCAGCAAATTATATATTAGATGTTGCCGGAACAGCATCAAGCTTTGTCAGGTTGAATCCAGCAACAATCAAACTAGAGCCTAATGAAAATAAAGTTGTTTATATGTATATTGCGCCAGGCGCAAATGTCAGAGAAGGCCAATATTTTATTACAGTAGCATCTAAGCTAGAAGATGATACAATACTAGCTTCTAAGAATATTGCAATAAATGTAAAATCAAAAATTAGTCAAGCTAAGGAAACATTTGAGAATGAAACAGGTTTCTTATCAAGGCTGACAGGCGGTATAACAAAAGATGTTAATAAAACAAAAACAACAGAAGCCATCGCAACAAAAGCTATTATCATCGCTAATTGTGCCTGCTGCCAGAACAAGTCTCCAAGAACAGGCCCAACTGTGGTTACAGTTGGTTCCCCGACAGCATCAACACTATTTTTCA
>CAYWWS010000001.1:13960-15162 GCA_964462105.1 Candidatus Woesearchaeota archaeon | reverse complement strand
CCAGACGGCCGTATTACAAAATAGTGTCATAGAGTCAAAACAACCTGACTCACAGGGATTATAAGCAAGGTTCTAACAGGATTAAGCATCTACAAATATTATATTTTAACAGGCTTGATAATTCTGTTATTGATAGTAATATTCGCAAGAAAAGACTTTAGAAAAAAGATTAGCGATTTTCTTGAAGAAGAGGTTGAAGTCGATGAAAAGATATTAGAAAAACCAAAAGAGGAAAAGAAAAAAGAAAAAAAGAAAAAAGAAACAAAGTCTAAGAAGGAAATTAAAATGGAAAAAACAGAACCTATTAAAGAATCAAGCCAAGAATCAAGTATTTGGATGTGGATCGTTTCAATAATCGTATTAGGTGTAATAATTATGATAATATCCAGATACATTACAGTAGTTGATTTATATAAATACTTTATACTGGCAGGTTTGGTCTTGTTATTGATAATAATCTTGATAATTAGATATTGGGATTCTATATCGAGCTTTTTGGAAGAAGAGCCTGAAAAGAAAGAAGAGAAGAAAGAAGAGAAAAAGCAAGGGGAAAATGATGAAGACAAATTCTATTAAAGGTTCAGATATAATAGCCAGACATTTAGTAGAAAGTGGTGCTTATAGTGATAAACCATTTCCAGTTATTGTAACTTCTGGAGAATCTTTAACACCTTATTTTGTAAATGCCGAGATGCTTTCGCATATGGATCCAAAATTTCTTGAGGCGAATGGTGGTAACTCTGTTGCTATAATAAATGAATCAATTAGATTACAAACTCAACATCCTTCTTTTAATGAGGATATTAAGGCAATCGCTGCGCAAGTTCAATTTTTATTTTCAGGTAAGGGATATAACCTTGCGGTTTCAGGAGGGCAAAGAAGAGATTGGATATTTTCAGGACCTGTTGCCAATGCACTAAATTTACCGCATCTTTCTTTATATAAACAAGAAATTGGGCAGCCTGATAGAATTGAAATTGTTTATCCTGGTAGCGGATCTGTAATACTTGAATCTGATGATAGAACCTCTTTTAAGTATGTAGTTCATGTATCAGATTTACTAACTACAGGCTCTAGCGCTCATCATAGAGATCCTATGGGCTTGGAAACTGGTTGGATTCCAATGTTGAGAAAAAGAGGGGTTGATATTAGAGATTTAGTGACTATTGTAACAAGATTGCAGGGGGGTGAAGAATGATTAG
>CAYWWS010000001.1:7963-13950 GCA_964462105.1 Candidatus Woesearchaeota archaeon | reverse complement strand
GTGTGCATTCATTTATTGCAATAGACGAAGAATTTCTAAGAGGACATTCTCAGCAGCCTGATGTTGTTTTAGCTTATAATCGAGATGCCAGAAAATGGACCGAAGCTTATCTGAAAAGTCATGGTATTGGAATACTTGTTCCTTATTTTGATCCTAAAGGAAGCAAGTTGGTCAGAGCAACAAGGTTTATTGAAAATTATAGAGAATTTTTAACTGACAGCGGATTAATAGAAGATTTAAGGACCCTTGTCGAGTCAAGTTATCATACATCGTTAAAAGAGATTGTTGGGGGAAATTAAAATGAGTTATTTGGAAAAATTAAGAGGATCTGCTCGTAAAAGAGAGAGCATTGCTTGTATGGGTTTAGACCCTGTTGTTGAAGCTATGCCTGAAACTTTTTCTAAATATGGGATAGGGGGTGTGCATAGTTTTCTTGAAAATATTTTTGGAGAAATGTTAAATAACAGAATTTTTCCAGGAGCATTTAAGTTGAATCAGGGTTTTTGGGTGAGACATGACAGACCTAGGGCTCTAGATTTTAAGGGGAGTATAGCACTTGGAGCTACCCTCGAATCTTTGTCTAATATGTTTCCAGATATCCCTGTAATTCTTGATTCTAAAAGAGGAGATATTGCTAAATCAAGTGCTAATTATGCAGCAGAAGCTTTTGATTCTTGGGGTGCTGATGCTGTAACTGTTAGTCCGTATATGGGAACAGATTCTGTAGAACCCTTTACAACATATTGCGATAATAACCATCAAAGAGGTGTTTATGTATTATGCAGAACTACTAATACAGGAGCAACAGATCTTCAAAATAGAGTTTTAACAGAACCCAGTTATCATATGCTGTGTGAACATGTTGCTAGATTGATAACAGAATCGTGGTCTCAAGGAAGACCTGGTGTTGGAGCTGTTGTTGGAGCAACATCTTTAGATGAATTGAACTATCTAGCTGGAGTCTTTAAAGTAGGAGATATCCCTTTATTAATTCCAGGTGTTGGTGGGCAGGGAGGAAAGGCTGATGAGGTTGTTGCTAGATTAAGAGATGCAGGTTATGATTTGAGACTAGTCAGAATAAACAGTTCTAGCGGTTTGACACATCCTTGGGGAACAAAAGAAAAGGCTCCAGATGATTACGCAAGGGTTTGTGTTGCAGCATTACATAAACTTAATATAGAAATAGGCTATAAAGCTTAATTTCTTTTTATATTTTTAAACTTACAACTTTACTAACACCTTGCTGCATAGAAACCCCGTAAATCTGCTGAGCTTCTGTTATAATATTGTCATTATGGCTTATTACAATATATTGAGCATTCCTGCTGTACTGGCCTATTAATTTGGATAACTTTTCAGAGTTTGCTTTGTCCAATGCAGCATCTACTTCATCTAATAAATAAAATGGCGCAGGCTGATGTTCTTGAATAGCAAATATAAAGGATAAGGCAGCTAATGTTTTTTCCCCGCCAGACAGACTTTTAATGTCTAAGAATCTATTTCCAGTAATCCTCACTTTTATTTCTATACCTGCTTCAAATGGATTTTCCTTGTTTTCTAATTCCAAGTAAGCTTCTCCCTTTGTTGATAAACTGTTAAATATGTTCGTAAAGTTAGAAGCTATTACATTATAAGTTTTCATAAAAACATCTTTTTTATCAGCTTCTATTTTAGTCATCATTCCAAAAATATCATCTTTCTCAATCTTTAATTTATCAGCTTTATCTATTAATTTGTTATACTCTTGTTCTAATTCTTCATATATTTCGAGAGCCCTTAAATTTACATTCCCTAGCTTTCCCAATTCCTTTTCGCATCTTTGAATATCAAATTTCAATTCATCTAGAGATAATCCTCTTTTTATCTTAGATTCTTTAAATTCTTCAAACTCTTTTTGTAAACCTTCCAATTCCGCTACTATTTTGGCCCTGTCAAGATTAATGCTATTAATCTTTAAATCAAAAACCTTTATTTTTTCTTCCTCTCTTATTAGATTATTCTCTTTATTACTGATAATATCAGTTAATTTATTTCTTTTATTAAACAAACCTTTGAAGTCACTGTAAAATTTAACCTCTTGCTTTTCTTTCTCTTTTAATGTAGCTTTAGAGTCTTTTGTTGTTTGAGTCAGTTCTTTTATCTCATTTTCAAATTCAACCAGTTCTTTATCATGATCTTTAATGATTTGCTCTGTCCTTTTCTTTTCTGGAATTAACAGATTATTAATTTGTGTATTAATGTTTTTAACGTCATTATCTATTGAAAATAGTTTATCTTTTGCGGATTGCTTCTTTTCTTCCAAAGATATTAGTTCTTTGCTTTTATTAGCCCTTAATTCTTTTTTCTTCTCTTTTAATGATTCTAAATTCTTATTTAAGTAAGTTAGTTGCTTTTCCAAATCTTTTAGTTTAAGGTTATTTTCCTTTTGTTGTTTTAAAAATTCTTCTTTATTCTCGCTTAGTTTATCTAAATTAAATATACCAGATATTTTTTCAATCTTAAGTAATTCAGATTCTAATAGAACTTTATTCTCTCTTAATTTGGCTATATCACTTTCATTCTCTAATTTTTTCTTTTCTAAAATATTAATGGATTCTATTAATTTCTCTTTTTCTTTGTCTAAACTATTGATTTTATCGGAGAAGTCTAATTGCCTGAAAGAGCCGCTTTTTTTGATTCTATGGCCGCCAATCATAGCGCCGCTGCTTTCCATCAAATCACCGTCTAATGTAACCATCCTAGCATTTCCGATTCCAATTCTCCTAGCAATGTCTATGTTATCAACAACCAATGTTGAACCGAAAACGTAAGCAAATATATTTTTAAATTTAGGATCAAATTTAACCAAGTCTGTGGCTAAACCATGAACGCCTTTTTCATTTAACATTCTTTTTACAGATTCTATTTTTTCTCTAGCTTGAATCTTGTTTAATGGAAGAAATGTAGCCACTCCCAGCTTGTTCTCCTTTAAATATTTAATACATTTAGCACCAACTGTATCATCTTCGACTACAATACTTCTGATTCTGGCACCAGCTGCAACTTCCAAGGCCAGAGAATACTTATTATCTGCTTCTCCAAGATCCGAGACTGTTGAGTAAATTCCTTTTATTCCAGACTTTAGAATTTTGTTTGTTGCTAAATCCATCGCAATATTCTCTTTTACTGCAATATTCTGTAGATTTAACTTTTCTAGTTCTTCATTAATTAATCTAATATTTATTTTAGCTTTTGATAATTGCGATGTAAAGACTAAATCATCATTTAGCGATTTTTTAAGGTCATCAGATGCTTTCTTATAATTTTGTTTTATCTTTTCAACATTAACATTGTCTTTTAAAGAAGAAGTTTTTCTCTCAATATCTTCTAATTGAATGCTTAGCCTTTCCAAGGCCATGGATATATTTTGCTTTTCATTTTGCAAATTAAATATATCATTTTGAGCATCTTCAATATCTTTTTCTAATTTATCTTCATCAACAATCCCGTGTTTTTCTTTGAATGTTTTAATAGAGCTTAATAATTTACTATCTTCAGTTTCTAATGACACCTTTTGTTTATTTAATGTAGTTAATTCAGTTTGTAAAGAATTTATTTTTGAATCAAGATCCTTAATATTATTTGTAAGCTGCGTTTTTCTCTGGTTAATCCTAGAAATTTCATTATTTAATGTTTCTATTCTGTTATTTTTTTCTATCAACCCAGTCTTTAACGATTCAACTTCCTTGCTTATTTTAATTTGTTCTTTCTCACCACGCTGCTCAATGTCATTATTTATTGCAGTCAATTGCTCTTTTATGGAATTAATTTCATTTTTAATGGAATCAATAGCTGACTGTATCTTATTTCTTTGAGTTTCTTGCTCCTTTAGCTTGGATTCTATCTCTTCTTTATTAATTTCTTTAGATTTTATTTGTAGATGCAAGTAAGTTGCTTTATTTTCCTTAATTTCACCTTGCAAGTCTTTATATTGAATTGCTTGGTCTCTGTCTTTTTTTAATTCCCTTAAGTGAGCATTTCTTTCTGTCAAAATTATGCCAGCTTCTTTCAATTTTTCTTCAACTTTATCTAATTCATTCATCGCTTTTACTTTCTTATCTTCATACATAGAAATCCCAGAGATATCTTCGATAATTTGTCTTCTATCATCTGTGCGCATATCCATAAAGTGGACAATATCACCTTGCAAGATTATATTATGGCCGTCTGGATCTACTTTAGCAGATCCTAACGTCTCTTGAATCTGTTGTTTAGTCATCGTCTTGTCATTTAACCTGTAAACAGAATTGCCATTGTGTCTTACTGCTCGGGATACCTTGATTTCTTTGTCTTTTATTGGAAATTCCCCTTTCGAATTATCAAATACCACGGATGCAATAGCTTCTTTAGCAGGAGCATTATTCTTGCCGCCATTATAAATTAAATTAGCTGATTTATCAGCCCTCATCTGTTTAGCAGAAGATTCTCCAAGAACAAAAGTTATTAAATCAACGATATTGCTCTTTCCTGCTCCATTGGGACCTATAATACAATTAAATCCATTGTCAAATTGCAATTCTGTATGCTTTGCAAATGACTTAAATCCCTTTGCTGTAATTCTTTTAATTATAGCCATTATACCTCTTTAAAAGTGTTTTTAGAACTCTTTTAAGCTTTTCTGTTGTTTTTGAGTATGATGATTTTTCCAGGAAATCCATGATTTTCTGAAAATTTCAGGGTGTTTATCCCAATTTTCTTTTAGAAATTTTTGAGTTATGGGATTGCTCGTATATCCCGGGCCTATTTCTCCATATTTTTTCTCTATTACTTCTATTTCTTTGTCTCTTGTCACTTTTGCAAGAACTGAGGCTGCAGAACAAATTTGAAAATTAACATCGGCCTTGTGCTCAACTACTAATTTAATATTTTTATTTTTAATATTTGACAATAAATAGTTCTTATACTTTTCAGTGTTTGGACTTGGGCAGTCTATATAAGCAACATCCGGATTAAAGTAATCTATTAATTCTATTGTTTTATTTGCTTCTAGCCAGTTTAAGTTTAATGTATTATTCCCATCAACCGCATCATCTATTTCATTAGGCTGAATCAAAATTATCTTATTTTTTGTTAATTTTTTTATCTCTGGTAATAATTCTTCTCTTTTCTTCTTGCTTAATAATTTTGAGTCTTTTACTCCGAGAGATTTCAATTTATCTAAATCTTGCTCTTTAATCAAAGCTCCAGCAATAACTAATGGACCGACGACTGGACCTCTACCGGCTTCATCAATACCAAGAACTGATTTATTTTCCATTTGAAAAATCTAGCAGGGAGAGGATTTGAACCTCCGACCTCTACCCATGAAGAACATTTACTTCCTCCACTTCGGGTGTCTCAGAACAGTTTATGAGCCCATTCCGCTATTTCAACAATAGTGACGGACACTCCTGGTTAGACTGAGTTATCCTGTTGGGTAACACATCTGTCCTACCCTGCTATGACATTAATAGGGAAAGTTACCTTTTTTAAATGTTTTGAATAAAAATTTATAAACAAGAACTTATCATCAATTATATGAAAAAAGTAGCTATTGTGAGTTTAACTCCTAATTTAATTAAAAAAGATGTTATTAAATCTGGTTTTAAGATTGTTAAAAATAATCCTGATTTTGTTATAAGTTATGGTGGAGATGGAACAAATTTAATTGCAGAAGCCAAATATCCTGGAATACCAAGGGTTTTAATTAAAAATAGCAAGATTTGCTATAAATGCGATAATAATTGCGATCTATATAAGATTCTAAATAATATAAAAAGAGGCAAATTTAAGATTATTAAAGAAGATAAACTAGAAGCCTTTGTAAAAGGAAAAAAATTACTTGCCTTAAATGAGATAAATATACACTACAAAATGCCTCATGCTTTAAGATTTAAAGTTAAAGTAAATGATAAGATTATTTGTCAAGAGTGCATCGGTGATGGTTTAGTTATAGCAACACCTCATGG
>CAYWWS010000001.1:7201-7953 GCA_964462105.1 Candidatus Woesearchaeota archaeon | reverse complement strand
ATTACTGGAAAGCAATTTATTAAAGGAATCGGTTTAGCTTTTAACAATCCATTTAGAATAAATAAACCTAAAACAAAAGGCATAGTATTAAACCCTAATAGTAATATTGTTATAAATATATTAAGGGGACCTGGTTATTTGACGAATGACGGTAATAAAAAGCTTATTAGTTTAGACAAAGGCGATGTAATCAAGATTAAAAAAGCTCAACAGTTTTCTAAAATCATCAAATTTAATTAAAGAAAACATTTAAAAAAGCTCATTCAATCTTAGTTTTATGCTGGGGTCGCATAACCTGGTATTGCGCTAGTTGTATTACAGGCGAAACTGCTAAGTTGTGTGGAAATCTAGTGTCCTTTTGGACGTGTGGGTTCAAATCCCATCCCCAGCGCTTTTCAAAATGTTTATATACTATTAATAATTATAATATTCTAATGAAAAAAGAGTTTAAAAATTCTATTAGTACTTTTAATAAATTTCTCATTGTTGTTTTGGTTGTAGTAATTGGTTTGATTATATTAAATTTTATTAATGGTAAAACAATAACTGGTAGAGCTGTTA
The DNA here is from genome assembly GCA_964462105.1 of Candidatus Woesearchaeota archaeon. Classification (GTDB taxonomy): domain Archaea; phylum Nanobdellota; class Nanobdellia; order SCGC-AAA011-G17; family CAYRAU01; genus CAYWWS01. Next base: position 7,392 of record CAYWWS010000001.1, on the reverse strand, counting down.
CAAATTTGAATTGCAATGCATTAGAGCAAACATATTACTTTGGAGGTGTGGCTATTGCTGTAAATAACTTAGGAACAGAAGATTCTGGAAAGCAAACTTGCTTAAACTGGTGCAATTCTAAAACAGAAGGTAAGAGTTGTTGGTGGTATGCTCGAGATGGTGGATGCGTAGTCGGTTCTAATGAACGTATT
>CAYWWS010000001.1:0-7191 GCA_964462105.1 Candidatus Woesearchaeota archaeon | reverse complement strand
CGTATTCCTTATCCTAATTCTGGAGACCCAAATATTCCATACTCTTATGCTGGTAACTGTATTATAAATGAAACAACACAACCGCCTATAGCCACGGTAATCTGTTCTTCTAATTCACAATGTGGAACTAATTACGATCCAACTCCAGATAAATATACCTGTAGTGGTAATTATTTATACAATGATATGATTAATTTTACATGTGTAAATCCAGGAACTACAACTTCGTATTGTACCAATAGTACAACAAATACGCTTGTAAAGGCATGTGCATCAAACGAAGTATGCAGCACAACTTCTGGATGCGTATCAAATCCAATAATAAATGGTACATGTGGCTCATCAAATGGGCAAACATTTACTACGTCACCTACAACTAATTTATGTTCACAAGGTACACCATCAACAGTAACTATAGGTAATAATACTTATACCTGGACTTGTCAGGGTAGTAATGGTGGCACAACTGCATCGTGTTCTGCAATAAGAAGCTCATCAACAACATTAAAATGTACTCCTTTTACTCAATATAGGTGGTGGGATACTTCTAATTATAATAATCAATTTTTGGGTAGTTATTCATCAGGAACTGGGGAGACTGGCAAACAGAAGTGTTTAACCTGGTGTAACTCATTAGGAAAAGTAGGCATATGCACATGGTATTCGACTACTGGAGCATGTAGTTTGCATACTGGGAATATGATTAGCAAATCTAGCGCTTATATGTTCGCTTCATCATGTGCTATACAATAGAAAAAATAAGAAAATATAATCTTGAAAATTTATTTTATCTTTTCTTTTAATTTTTTAGTAATCTCTTCTATTTCCTTTACATCGCTGTCAATATAATTAGCTTTTAAAGTCGGATCCCTTTTCGTACTTCCCATTAAAGAATCGGGCTTGGCAACATTATCTTTCTCTCTGGATTTTTTTACCATTAAAGATACAAAATCAGGATCTTTGCCCTCTTTTCTTATTGCCATAATTACTTGATATAATACTACTATATAAATTTTTTTATGATACAAGAGAATATATTAAATTCTATCAGATCTTATTACCTCTAGGTTGTAGTCTTTTAGTAAATAAATAACCCTTTGTTTCTCGCTGCCAAGACCTTTCCAGTCTATTATAGCTATACTTGGCTTTTTAGTACTTTTAACTATTGCTTGGTATAATACTTTTTCATCAAAATCTTTTAGATAATGTTTAGGGCAAATATGACTTAATGCTATATCAGTTTCTAATTGAATTTTATTTAAGCCAGACATGTAATGATTGCCCCCTATACCAAGAGCCACTCTATAATCCTTAACATCTCTTTGTAATATATTCATTAAGGTATTGGTTATTATGAAAGCTGCTTTCTTGTCATTCCACTGCTCTTCTTGAGAGCCGACTTCAATAAAGAAACAAGGCTTTTCTAAGTAAGGACCATGATGATCTGTTTCTCCAGTAACCTCGTAATCCAGATTATTTAATTTTTTTAATTCTAGTAAAGCTTCTTTGAAATAACTAGGGTTGCAAATATTTAATGTCTTATCTTTTCCCCCTAGTTCCGCCTTGCCCCAGTTTCCAGGCATATGAACACTTAATGTCTTTCTGGCTTCTTTGCTTGAATGCTTGGAAATAAATATAAATAAATCAGCTTCAATTTCTTTGTCAATATCTTCTGCAGAGATTGTCTTATTATTTATTGTATAAATATTAATATTAGTTAAAGAATAAACTTTATTGCCATCATAGAGCTTCCCTTTCAATTCTTTGAAGCTATAATTGTCTATCAAAGCCTGCTTAATGTTTAGCCCTGCTGGATCCAATTTCGAAGCTATTATAGCAGTTTCCATATTAGAAAATATTTTATACCTAATCAGGTTTTAAACTTTATGCTTTATTTAATAGTTGCAATAGCTTTTCTTGGATTAGTTATAGGTAAAATATTAAGGCATTATACCTTGGAAGAGATCAATAAAGGAGAGAAATATTTATTCATTCTTAGCAAGATAGTTCTGGCTTCTATTATTCTAATGAGTCTTTATTTGTTCCTGCCGTTTAAATTAAGTTACATAGCAGGATTTTTAATAGGAATCTTAATAGCTTTCTTATTTAATAGAATTTATTTTTATCTTGGTCTATTATTATTTTTAAGCTTCTTTATCAATAATAACTATTTGTTGTTAGTAAGTAGTTTAATATTTATCTATGGATTGGTAAAGGGAAGTTACCTTGTTAAAAATAAGGAGATAATTATTAACCTTGTATTATACTTAGTACCATTCTTGCTTTATATTATTAAAAACCATTTGATAAACTATAATTTCTTGATAATTAGCTTCGCTCTAGGCTGTTTATTCAAGTTTTTGATTAGTAAAGATTTATGAAATTTAAGCTTCAATTATTATTTTATTCTTTTCTGGGTAAATGTAAGCTTCTTTACCTTCTTTAAGATTTAAATGCTTAACAATAGAACTTGGTATTCTCACAGCTAATGAGTTTCCTGTTTTAGTTATTTTTGTTTTTACACCTAAACCCCAGATTCCTTTTTGTTTAGCTACTTCTTCTATTTTCTCCATAGTTTTACTATCAGTAAAAGTTTCTCCGCAATAAATGCATTTTTCTACCGGAAATTCGCCTAAATAAACTCCAAAATACTCTTCTTTATTCATCGCTTTTTTCAATTTACCTTTTTCACACATCGGACATATCATTTTTCTTTATATAACTCCTTTCTTATGAGCTCTTCTATTTTACTTGACATTTTATACCCTTTATTATTACAGTATATTCTAAATTTTCTAAATAAATTTTCATCTATAGTGAAGTTAACCCTCTTTTTATAGTTTAGTTTAGGCAATTTACCTGTTCTCTCAAATTCTACTAAAGCTTCGAAGTATTCAGGGTGCTCTTTTACCAGCTTTTTTGCAGTTTTTACTATTAAACTATCTGATGACATATTTTATTATTCTCCTTATCTTATTTATATCATTTATATTCTTCTTTAAAATTTCTAAGACTATAACATCTACCTTATGCTCATCATATGCAATTTTTTGCATTTCTAGTATAGTCATAATTAGACAAGATGCTGTTCTTTTATTCCCTTCTTCAAAAGCATGGTCTATTAAAATAGCTCTTACTAGATAAGCTAATTGTTTAATCCAATCTTTAGTGTGCTTAATATTTGAAAAAGCAAAGTCCAAACTACTTTCGTTTATTAATATCCCTTTATCGAATTGTTTATTCATTTCTATAACATCTTCTTTATTTATCATACTTATTAGTGTGTATATTATATATATAAACTTTTTGGTATAAATCTTTCTATTTTAACTTTTTTATTTGACGATTTATTATATTGGTTAGTTGGTGGATAATTATAGAAATTAAGCATAATCTTTATATATAACAAAAACACCATAAAAGATAGTGAAATAATAATGGACTTTAAAGATTATAAAATCCGTCCTAGTAAACATTTTATCCTAACTTGGATGAGGAAATGGGATTATGACATTGATTCGCTAAGAGATGCATTAGAAAGCGCTTATAGCACAGAAAAAGTTGGAACTAATAAATACGAATATTGTATAAAATCAAAAGGTAAGAATAGAAAATTGATATTCATAAAAGACGATCAAAATAAAGAAATTTTTATAATAACTGGAGCTGAAGGAAAATGAAAAAGTGTATTTTATGTAACAATGGAACTTTAGAAAAGGTTGAAGATATAACTTTAGAAGTGGGAGGCTATATCTTTATAGCTAAGGGCGAAAGGTGTAATGTTTGTAATGAAGAATTTCCTTATGAGGAAGAAACAAAAAGATTTATAACAACCGCCAGAAAATTAGGAATTTGGCCTGAGCCATTGAAACTTTATAGACATCTATCAAAAAGTGGTGGCGGTCTTACATTTAGAATACCTTCTGATTTGGAAAAGCAACTTAAGTTAAATGAGAAAACAACCATAAGTATAACCAAAGTTGGTAGTAAGATAGTAATAGAGCCAGAATAAAATACTTTATAAATATTAACTCTAAACTATACTTATGACACTATATTTTATTGGTCTTGGCTTAAATAATGAAACAAGCAATAAGGCTTTGCAGTATATTGAAGAATGCGATGAGCTTTATCTTGATGAATATACCTCTTATGATAAACTTAAGATTAATAAACCAGTAATAAGAGCTTCTAGGGATTTACTAGAAAGCAATTCTTTGATTGAAAAAGCTAAGAAATTGAATATTGGGATTTTAGTAATTGGGGACGTATTTATAGCCACTACACATTATTCTTTATATTTGGAAGCAATAAAACAAAAAGTCAAAGTAAAAGTAGCACATGGATTATCTATATTAAATTATATATCTAATCTTGGTTTATTTCAATATAAATTTGGGGTTATAACTTCCCTGCCTTTTGATGAAAATGTATCTAGCTATATGGATGTTATAAATAAGAATTTAGAGAATGGCTGGCATACTTTAATATTATTGGACTTAAAACCTAATTTCATGGATGTTGACGAAGCAATTAATTTATTATTGAAAAAAGGTCTTGATAAAAACCAGTTGATTATAGCTTATAGTTATAATGGGAAAGATAATGTAATAGTTGACGAGGCTAATAATCTTAAAGACAAGAAACTTGGTAAATATCCTATTTGTTTAATTATTCCAGGGAAATTGCATTTTATGGAAGAAGAGGCATTAAGTTTATGGAAATAAAGTTTCCTATCCAGATATTAGTAAAACCAGACTCTAATGAAGATCATTTGTACTACAACAAAGAGAGACAGATTTATGTCTTAAGTATTAGAGCCAAAGCTCAAGATAATAAGGCTAATATCGAGGTTATTAAGTTCTTGTCAAGATTATTTAAGAAAAGAATAAAGATTGTTAGAGGATTCAAGGCTAAGCTTAAGCTAGTTGATGTAGTATAACTACTGTAGTGTAATATATTAAAAAGATAAATTATTTAAATAGCTTAAATTTATTTTACTTGATGGTTTACACACGCAAAGTTAAAAGAGGAAATAAAGTTTATCTCTATAAATATAAAAGCCAAAGGATTAATGGAAAAGTTAGGAGCATTTATATTGGCAAAGAACTGCAAAAATCTACTTCTAAAAAATCCAGGATTAAGAAGCATAAGACTATAAAAAAAATCAAGCCGGAAATTAAAGGATATATACCGAAATATTTGATACAATTTAATAAATTAGTCAATGAAATTAATACTAACTTGGCTAGTAACAATATTAATGAATCTGTGAAAAAATACCAAGAATTACTTGATGTTTATACAAAACTAGTAAAACATATTGAAAATGAAGATAAAATGCAGATATATAATAAGGTTAAACAAGTGTATGATTCTATTACCTCTACAGCGGAAACTCAAGGTTTTATTGTTAAAACTTAAATTTTATAGTAAAGTTTATATACTAAAATTATCTCTAAAATATTGAATTTGCACCACACTAAAAGGGGTTGATTTAATATCAAGGTTTTAGTTAAATTAGTTAATTCTGCAATTAATCATATTATATTACATAAATACATTTTTATTAAAGATAAAATAGGATTGCACTACATTAGCTTTAATATATAGGATTAAAATTGTATAAAAAACTAATAAAGAGAGGTAGTAAGGAATATAATCACTCTTATGCTAAACTATTGGATTTAAACAAATCCATTAACTCAGAAGTATTGTATATTTTTATTGATGATTGTTTTTTGAATGCCTTTTCATCAGACCATATTGAAGCTTTAAGATCTAATGCTACTGCAAAATATGCTTCATCCTTGATATGTGGTGCTAATAACTTAGCTTTTTCTTTGGATTTATCTGAAACCTCTTCGGAAGGAATTATATCTATTCTTTTCATTAATAAGGAAGTGAATATATCAAAGTCTTTTTCAGGCAACTTACTCTTTTTAAGAATCTCAGCCTTATTCTTAGCAAGCTCTTTAAACAGAAATTCTGGGGCTATAATCCTTAGATTATCTAGAAAAAATAAGTTTGTAACATTGCCACGACCTATTAATATTTTAAATAATACATTTGCATCTGCAACTAAAAGCATTTACTTCGCATCCATGAATCTTTTAGAAACAGCTAAATTGATTTTATCAGCCAGTTCTTTTGCATCTTTTTCAGATAATTTAGATTTAGACGCTATTGACTTGAGTATAGCCAGATCAGCAGCCTTTTCTCTTATGGCTTCTCTTGCTACAGATGACCAGTTAATGAACTTAGATTTGTCCATTTCGCGTTTTAAATCATCTGGTATGGATAAGGTTATAGTTGGCATTTTTCCTCCAATATTTAATTTATTTAAAACTGTGTATACTGTGCAAATATTTAAACCTTCCGCTTTAGAGGTGGTTAGCTAGTGTATAAAAAACTAGTAAAAAGAGGTAGTAAAACCTATAGTTATTATTATGTCAATTTACCAGATTTAAACAAATCCATTAACTCAGAAGTATTGTATATTTTTATTGATGATTGTTTTTTGAATGCCTTTTCATCAGACCATATTGAAGCTTTAAGATCTAATGCTACTGCAAAATATGCTTCATCCTTGATATGTGGTGCTAATAACTTAGCTTTTTCTTTGGATTTATCTGAAATACATTCAAGCGGGATAGGTTTTATTCTTTCTTTAAGATTTAATAAAGCTTCTTCTAGTTCTGGTATTGAAACATTGCCTTTATTAGCGATCTCTGTTTTATGCTTTAGAATTTCTTCAAACAAATTTTTTGGAGCTGATATCGTCAAATTTTCTAGAAAAAATAGTTTTAGCATACTGCCTTTACCAATCAATGCTTTAAATAGTATATTAGCATCAACAACAAGAAACATTTATTTTGCACCCATGACTTTCTTAGAAACAGCTAAATTTATTTTATCAGCCAGTTCTTTTGCATCTTTTTCAGATAATTTAAATTTAGAGGAGAATTTTTCTAGAATTTCTAATTTAACAAGTTTTTCGCGGAATGCCTGCCTAGCTACTTCAGACCAATTAAACTCTGGATGTTTATCTAACTTAGATTTCAGATCTTCAGGTACTGATAAAGTTATGTTTACCATTTTAATGCTTCATTTGCAATATGTGTATGCTGTGTTAGTATTTAAACCTTCCGCTTTAGAGGTGGTTAGCTAGTGTATAAAAAACTAGTAAAA